>CAZORJ010000061.1:0-4213 GCA_964582425.1 uncultured Candidatus Saccharibacteria bacterium | reverse complement strand
GCCTTGGAGGCGCGGATCACGACCGCGAGGACGTATCTGCCATTGTATCTCCTTTGCAGAGATGTGGAGGTGATGGTGGCGCCCATGAGATAGACGAAAGTGAGAATCATAAACGTGATAAAGTAGCACAAAGTTGCGCAAATCACGATTAATGCTCCTCTTAAAAATCCACCGCCGAAGTCTGCCAGCATCGCTGGAAAAGTGAAAATGAGAAACGATACGAAAGAGGCCACGGAAACTAAAGCCACCATCAGTAGGCAGCCCTGCGGTGCGATATGATCGCGAATCACCACCAGAGGTGGATCACTCCTGAAACCCTTCGCGTAGTCGTAAACTGCGGCTCGATTCGCCTTGGACACATAAGGATTCACATACCCCAGTGCAAAAAGGAAGAAACCGCCAAACAGAAGAATTATAAGCCAAACTGGAAAAGTGCGTTCATACATTCTTATCCCCCCAAAAATATAGATACTTTAGAGAAAAAGTCAATATAGCTTAAGGTTAGAGTTGGAAAAACCCCGCTTTTGAAGCGGGGTTCCCGGGCTAATATTTCGGTGATTCAATGACGATTTTTGCACCATAGTGCCGCTCATAATGACGCCTAATACTCTTAGTAGCAGCATAATTAGCCGAAGCGAAAAGCACGAAGTCAAGGATCATAACCACGCCATAGGATAAGAAAGCTGCAGCATAAACTACAAACCCCCAAAAGAATCCACCACCAAGGTGCTGAATGAGGCGCCAAGAGTCCATCGCTATAAATACTACCAGCGCCGCAAACGGCACCAGAATTGTCAGCACAACTGCCAGCGTGGCCGGAACCCGGTCACGGATCAACACAGTTGGCCGTGGCTTAGACCAATCTTCTCTGTCGACGTTTAAAAGCATCAGCTTGACAGATTTCGGCACATAGGGACTGTAATATCCCAGTATAAAGAGCGCAATCATTCCCAAAATCAATACAATAGCCCAAACTGGTAAAGAACTAACCTGCGTCACAAAACGCACCCCCTTCTTAAGTGATACTTATATTATAGCATAATTCTTATGCGTTGTCTACTTCGAGCTTTGGCAAAAAGTTTGGCCTTCTTCAAGCTTATAAAGAATTGAAAAATGTCTCTTGCTGGTACTCTGTTTCGCGTTTTGGCCATCGCAAGTACTCCCTGGCACCACATAAATCACGTGCTCACCGAACGGGCTCTTGCCATTGATAGTATAAGCCTTACTGTGGGATGAAAGCTTACTGTTCTCATTAAATACAGCGTTACCAATCGTACCATCTGCATCGGCAGCGAGATTACTAGTAATCACAAGGTTATAAGGCTTACCACTCGGATCTAAGAAATCATTCTTATCTTTTGAACTATTCATATAATCACGAATGAACACACAGGCATTATTATCGTCTTTACAGGCGTTACTGCCAGTAAAATCAGTGGTAGCAGTCCAAATTGCTGCACCAGGAAGATCGCCACTGTGGTTTGTCTGGTATTGAACTAAAGAAGTATCCAGCCTTGCCATATCGTTACGGCGAAGCACATCACGTTTAGCCGGCGTAGAGCTAGCCTCTTCTTTTTCTTTCTCGCCTTTCTTAGCCTCGGACTCCTCAGTTGGTACTTCGTGCTCGGACTCCGGAAAACCAATGCTAGTTAAAGCCGTTTCGATCGCTTCAGCGTTCTTGGCCGAAATCACCAAATACGCGTTCTTATAGAAGGTATTATAAGATACCAACGTGTAATTATAATCATAATTAAAATTATAGAAAATCTTGTATTCCTCGGTATTTTCAAGCTCTGTACCAATCTCGGAATAGTCACCATCAAGTGACTTCATCGTAGACATCTGGTTGTGGTCTTTGTTTAACACATAATAATCAAGTGTCGCGTAGTCCCCTTCCGGCTCCTCCAGCGTTTTCTCTAGAATATCAGTCTCAGTCTCTTCAAACGGCTCATAGCTACGACAATGCAAACTCTTGTAAACATCGCCGGTATCCTCTTGTTCAAGATTATGGACGTATAGACCATTCGTTAAACAAAAACGCTTCACATCGATAATCGTCGGGACATCAGCCTCGTAGTCAATCACCTCTGGCTCTGGTTCCGGCTCCGGTTCTGGTTCCGGTTGTGGTCTACTAAACATCATAATCGCAATTGCCGCCATCGCACCAATCATTAAGGCAAAAACCACGCCTACAATAATCACAATCTTCTTTGTATTACCGTTTTGTGGTGCCGCTGCTCCGTAATCTTGCACCGGATAGCCATAACCCATCGGGTTTTGGCCCATTGGCTGCATCATCGGCTGTCCCATTGGTTGGCCCATTTGTGGTTGCATTTGCGGCTGCATGCCCGCACCGGCCATCTGGCCTTGCATCATCGGACCTGGCATCCCAGGGTTTTGCATCCCTGGATTCGGAGCCTGTTCAGGCATCGGATTCGGCATTCCAGGATTCTGCATCTCAGGACTTGGCATCGGTTGTGGCATTAGTTCCGGTTCCGGCTGTTTAATCCTGTTTTCATCAAAAGTAAACGATCCAAAACTCGGTCCGTTGCTCATACCAAACGAACCCATTCCCCCTTGGCCATTGTTTCCGTATCTATTTTGCCCATCCATATCTTAAAAATACCATAAACTTAATCAAAAATCAATTATTGGTCATCCATACAGTACATTCCAGCGCCCTCTAGCTGGTAAAGTACCGCAAAGTGACGCTTTGTAGATTTTACGACTGCACCATCACTACAAATGCCACCCGGAACAATAAAGATTACGTGCTCCTTAAAATAATCATTTCCGTCAATTGCATACCCATTACCTTTTGGAGCTAAGAAGATTTTTTCATTAAAAGAAATGTCTCCTAAATCACCATAAATAGCCCAGTTCGCTGTAATTAAAACACTATAAGGAGTACCATCCGGATCTACGAACTCATTCTCACCAACCCTATCATCCAGATTATTAAGATAATCACGGACAAAAACGCAGGCAGTATTAATAGTTTTAGTATTATTAGGACCTATAACGTCGCAAGTGTCACTTTCGAACTCAGCTGAACCCCTCCAAGAGAACGGACCCGGCAAATTATCATTATCGCTACTATGATTTGTCTGATATTGCACAAGAGAGGTATTAACGCGTGACATATCATTCCTACGCGCAGCATCGCGCTGAGACCTCATTAATGAGTCCGTTGCCATTTTATCTAAATCTAGTATTTCATCATCTTTTAGATCCTTGTAGTCATCGTTTCTTGAGTCTCCTTCACGAACACCATCAAGAATCGTCCCTATACTGTCTTTTTCGGCTGTGTAAATATAAAACACAGACTTGTCTTCTGACACTATATAATAATTCATTCCCTTAGAAATGGCATACATTTCAAAATGATTAGCAGTTTTACCAATAATTCTTAGGCCGTTATCTTCTAGCTCTTCCAATTGCTCTTCGTCATAAGTGTTTCCTGCATCCTTTTCAAAAGCAATCATCTCAGTCGCATCTTTATTAGCACAGGTAATCATTCTTACTTCATCGCTATCATAATCGGTTCGCGTTTCCGCCTGGTAACCTTTTTTCTCGCAATAGTTAGAGACCATATCAAGCGTAATCGTCACAAGTTTGTCATTATTACTGCCACCGCCATTGTCGCCACCACCGCCTTTCTTACTTAGTAGTCCTGGCAAAAGCATCGCGCCTACAAAAATCAGAATAAAAACTGCCATAGCGCCTACTACAAACGCAATTTTAGAGCCATTACCACCACCGCCACCAGAGCGCATATTAGACATCGATGACCCATAAGGATCAATCGGCTGTTCATAAACCGGCATTCCGCCATAACCTTGTATTGGCTGCTGCATCTGGCCATACCCCTGTTGCATCGGTTGGCCATAACTTCTCTGGCCATATCCGCGCATCGGGCGACCCATCCTCTGCGCATACGGGTTAACTGGCTGACCTACCGGCTGTCCATAATTTTGCACCGGTTGGTCCATTGGCGTTTGATTCATCGGTTCTGGTGAGCTCATCGGATCATTCATTGGTTCATCCACTGGCCCACCAAAATTATCGTTATTCATATCATCCATACCCTTATCATACCATAAGCGATATTAGAATAGAATCAGAAAACAAAAATCCACCCTTTCAGGTGGATTCTTGATAATTTGGCACCTTCCTAGTTTCCCGCTGATGCAGTATAATCGGCGCGACTGGG
>CAZORJ010000060.1:0-4290 GCA_964582425.1 uncultured Candidatus Saccharibacteria bacterium | reverse complement strand
TTTGTGATATAATGAAACCATGAGTACAATTCTTGGACTAGATATTGGTACTGAATTTGTGAAAGCCATCATGGCAAAGCCTGGCAAAAAAGGCAATCTTGAACTCCTTGGCGTTGGTAAAGCCAAGCAAAAAGAAGGTAACATGCACCAGGGTGCCATTGCGGACATCCCGGCCGTGATTGCCACTTGTGAAGAAGCTTTGCTTCAAGTTGAAGAAAAGGCTGGCGAACGTGCCGATCAAGCCGTGGTTGGTATTGCTGGCGAACTCGTTAAAGGAAATACCACTACGGTTCACTATACTCGCAAGAATCCGAACAAGCCAATCACTGAGTCCGAGATGAATGATATTATCAAAAAAGTCCAAGTTAAATCCGGCGAAGTCGCCAAAAAAATGGTCGCTCTTGAAACCGGCAACGACAATATTGAAGTCCGTCTCATTAATTCTGCCATTGTTTCCCTTACTATTGATGGTTACAAAGTCATGAACCCAGTTGGTTTTAAGGGTTCCGACGTAGCCATATTAATATATACTGCGTTTGCCCCACTCATCCACGTGGCGGCTATCGAAAAAGTCTGCGCTGAGCTTAATCTAGACCTTTTGGCTGTAGCAGTTGAACCATTCGCGGTTTGCCGCGCCTGTCTTGGTGATGATCCGGACTCCTCGTTCTCGGGCGTCGTAATGGATATTGGTGGTGGTACTACTGATATTGCCGTTGTTGATGATGGTGGGGTGGAAGGCACCAAAATGTTCTCAATTGGCGGCCGTAGCTTTACGCATCAAATCGCGGAAGCCTTAGGTACGGATTTTGATACTGCCGAAGAAAAGAAACTAGAGTTTGATACCGGCGAACTTGATGACCGCGAAAAAGTTAAAATCGAAACGGCCATTTCGCGCAATCTCTCTGTCTGGCTGACTGGCGTAGAGGTAGCACTCGAAGAATTTGAAAGCTTTGGTAGTTTGCCAAGAAATGTCTTGCTTTGTGGCGGTGGCGCTAGTCTTTCAACCATCCAAGAGACTCTCGCTATGTCTGACTGGTACGAAAGCTTGCCGTTTTCTCGCCGTCCAATTATCCATTTAATTGATATTGCTGAACTCCCGAATTTTATTATTAAAGACTTCGAGATCGACCATTCATTTGCAACTGCTTTAGGGCTTCTTCGCGTTGGTGCTGACACCTTGGCCGGCGCGCCACCAGAAAACAAATTGAAAGCTAAAATCGCAAAACTCTTACAGAATTAAAAAATCCCCCTTAGGGGGACTTTTTTATTCAAGTACCGCTTTAATGCGTCTGACGCCGGCCGATGAGGATTCTTCTTTCACAATCTTAAAGTGGCCAAGCATACCAGTGTGTTCTACGTGCGGACCACCACAAACTTCGCGAGAAATCGGGTTATCAAAATCGCCAATCGTGTAGACCTTAAGGATGTCCGGATACTTATCCCAGAACTGGCCATGTGCTTTCAAAGTATCACGCGCATAGGCTTTTTCATATTCATCAAATACTACCGGAAGATCTGCTTTAATCCATTCATTAACCTGATTTTCCACCTTAGTCAGTTCTTCTTCGGTCATCTTATGATCGAGGTTAAAATCGAAACGAACTCGCTCAGCTGTAATATTAGAACCTTTCTGGCAGATGGACCTATCAACCAAATCCTGCAAAGCGGCGAGCAACAAATGGCAAGCCGTGTGATATTTAACGGTCTGTTCACCATGATCCTCGAGGCCACCCTTAAACATACCTTTAGATGCAGTTTGTGAACGCTCGCGCTGTTCTTTTAAAGATTCTTCGAATTCTTCGCGGTGTTTTTCGGAAAGCTCAATTCCCTCACGGTAGCATTCCTCAATCGAAAGCTCGAGTGGGAAGCCGTAAGTATCCTGGAGTTTGAACAAATCGTGACCGTCTAGAATCTTTGAATTTCTCGTCATCTTGCCGAGCTCTTTTAGACCCTTGTTTAAAGTCTGGCGGAAGGCTTTCTCTTCTTTTAGAAGCACATCTAGCGCCATCTCGCGGTGCGTCAGAATTGAATCCGGCAAATCCTTGTAGTTATTAGCTACAATCGGAACAATCTCAGATAAGAAATTTTGCGAAATCCCAAGATCAAGCGCACGTAAAATCGCACGGCGCACCAACCTTCTCATGGCGTAGCCTTGAGTCTTGTTTGAAGGCACTAAACCTTGCGAAGCAAGTAGATATGCGCCCCGGATATGGTCTGCAATTACGCGCATTTCGTCAGTGTTGTTTTCGTACTTCTTGCCGGAAATTTCTTCGAGTTTATCAATAATCGGTTTCATAAGTGAAATCTTAAACACATCAAAGCTACCAATCGCGGCGGCTGCGATACGCTCTAGCCCACCGCCAAAGTCAACGTTCTTTTTCTCGAGTTCTTTAAATGATCCATCTTCGAGTCGGCGGTATTGCATAAAGACCTGATTACCGATTTCCATGAATCTTGCACCGTCCGAAGCTGGGTGTGCTAAGCCGTATTTTTCAACATCCTGCTTGTCTTCGCCAAAGTCATAAAACACTTCTGAGTCTGGGCCGCATGGATCGCCAATTGGTGTGGTTTCGCAGCCACCACCACGACTCCACCAGTTTTCGTGATCGTCGTAGAAGAAGATTCTCTCCCCTTCCTTAATACCGCGCTTGTCGCCTTCCTTGGCCGAACCAATTTCGGCAATCCTCGCTTCAATTCCGGCCTCCTTAAAGACTTTTTGCCAGATCTCGGCTGCCTCAACATCCTTTGGAATACCGTATTTCTCGTTACCAATAAAACAGGTCACGTAAATCTTATTTGGGTCAAGCCCCACTTCTTTAGTCAAAAACGCAAAGAAGTTACGAATCTGCTCTTCCTTGAAATAATCACCGAGTGACCAGTTACCGAGCATTTCAAAAACCGTCGTGTGGCGCGGATCACCAACATCCTCAATATCCTGGAGACGCATAGATGGTTGGGAGTCGGTTAGGCGCTTGCCATCTGGGTGTGGTTCACCCAAAAGAAATGGCAAAAGTGGCTGCATACCAGAGCCGGTAAAAAGCGTTGTCGGATCGTTCTCAAGCACGAGTGGCGCCGGCTGGATGACTTTGTGTCCGTTTTTAACCTGAAAATCTAAAAATCTTTGTCTAATTTCATTTGCGTCCATAGGGATAATTATACCAGATTTTCACTTGTATTTTTCAAAAAAGCGTGATATTATAAGCATAAGAATATTATTAAACACATAAGGAACTAAAATGGCTCAAGCAAAAAAGAAAACAGCGACCAGGACTGCAAAAAAGCAAACAGTCGCTAGAAAAGCCGGTCGCAAGCAAAGCATTCGCTATGAGAGATATGACAGCAAAAAGCAACAAAAGTCAAATATGGTCTTTGTCATCTCAATGAGCTTTCTTGCTGCAACCCTTCTCTTTGCTGATCTTCTAATGATGGTTGCCTAAAATTTTAAAAAACACCCCTCGGGGTGTTTTTTGATGTTTTACTCTATAATCCCACCACCCAGGCAAATCTCGCCGTCGTAAATCACGGCCGACTGTCCCGCCGCCGGGCGTTTAATTTCGTTTTCAAAACGAAGAGTCTCGCCGTCAAAAATCGCCAGGATGAGCGGCGCGCGGTGGCGAAGACGCACCAACACATGTTTAGCCTCTCCGCGCATCACGACATCCTTAATCTTTAGTTCCTTAGTCCAAATATGCCCGTCATTTAAGTTTTTCGATACATAAACGATGTTCTTCTCAAGATCCTTTGCCACCACATAGTATGGCAAGCCATCATTAACTTCGCCGGCCGTACCAGAAAGATAAAGACCGTGGCGCTGCCCGATAGTATAAAATACAGCACCTTCGTGGTATCCTAACACTTTTTCAGTCTCGACTTCGCGGATCTCGCCCGGCTTAATGTCGATATATTCCTTCAAAAAATCCTTCATCCCGACTTCGCCCACAAAACAAACTCCCATGGATTCTTTTTTGTAAGCATTATGAAGTCCCTTTTCTTTAGCTAGTTTCTTAACTTCTGGCTTTAACATCTCGCCCACCGGGAAAAGGGTATGATTAATTGCTTCGTCCGAAATTCGATAAAGAAAATATGTCTGGTCCTTATTCTCGTCCACCGCGCGTAGTAGCTTAGCGCCGTTGGTTCTCGCATAGTGCCCGGTGGCAATAAAATCAGCCCCTCTTTCCATCGCTTTTTCAAAGAAGAGTTTAAACTTAATCTCTTGGTTGCACATTACGTCTGGATTTGGCGAGTTCCCCTTTTTAAACTCATCTAGCATATACTCCACGACTCTGTCGT
>CAZORJ010000059.1:0-4314 GCA_964582425.1 uncultured Candidatus Saccharibacteria bacterium | reverse complement strand
CCGCCGATATAATATAATATTAATACTATATTTAGACAGGATGCGAGGTGATGTCTGAAATACCAGAAAAACAAATAAAAAGATTACGTAGTCTCATTTCTGAGGCTGAAACTAATTTATCGGCTGCGAAAGAGCTTTTAGTTTCGATTCTCGGCGATGGCGAGACCATTGCTGCGCCAAGGGATACTGTGGTATCTGGCCCTGAGGGCAAGATTATTGAAGGTATCTTTGATGGTCAAATTATGATTGGTCCGGATGGCAAGAATTATCCAGTGCCAGCCAACTACGCTTCAAAGTCGAAGTTAGTTGAAGGCGACATTATGAAACTCACGATTACTGAAGATGGCAAATTCCTTTACAAGCAGATTGGTCCAGTTGAACGCAAGACCGTGATTGGCACGCTTACTCACCATGATGATAAATACTATGTGGAAGTGGCCGGAAAGGAATATCAGATTCTATACGCGTCAGTCACTTACTTTCACCTTCGCGATGGATCACAAGTTTCGGTAACAATTCCAGCAGACAATAATGATGCAACCTGGGCGGCAGTTGAGGCTGCGCTCTAGGTTTATGCATGTCTAAAGCCTTATATAGAAAATATCGGCCCCAAAAACTCTCCGAAGTCGTAGGACAGGAGCAGGTTACCCGTGTGCTCGAAAACTCATTAAAGCAAGGCAAGATTTCGCATGCCTATCTTTTTATCGGTCCACGCGGTACCGGTAAAACCTCTGTGGCGCGTATTTTTGCGCATGAGGTAAATGGTTTCAAATACGAAATTGAGGATGATTATGTAGATATCATCGAAATTGATGGCGCTTCAAATCGTGGCATTGACAACATTAGGGAATTACGCGAAAAAGCGGCTATTGCACCTACTTCTGGTAAATACAAAATTTACATCATCGACGAAGTACACATGCTTACAAAAGAGGCTTTCAATGCGCTTCTAAAAACACTAGAAGAGCCACCAAAACATGTAATCTTTATCATGGCCACGACTGATGCTTATAAAGTGCCCGTAACAATCACTTCTCGTGCACAAACTTATACTTTTAGTTTAGCTGATAAAAAAGTAATGTTTGACTACTTAAAGAAGGTGGCCGAGAAAGAGAAGATTAAAATCAGCGATGATGCACTGGAAATCATCGTGAAACGTGGCGGCGGATCGTTCCGTGATTCGTTATCTCTGCTCGATCAAATCTCGACACTTTCGTCTGATGAAATCACTAAGGATTTGGTCGTCCAGGCAATGGGATTGCCAGAAGACGAAAAAATCGCTGAGCTTCTCAATAATTATTTATCGCAAGATTTAGAGGCTACGAGTGCATCATTGAAACAAATTCTGGCTGACGGTGTGAAACCGGAAACCTTGGTAGACGAAATCATTTCAATCATTGTAGATAATCCAAAACCTGAGCTCTTGCCTTTGCTCGCAAAACTACCAGATGTACGCGCGCCGTTCGCTGAGGCAAAACTGTTAGTTGCGTTAATGCCAACTAATATAATTACCAGCCGTGCACAAGTTACGAGCGTTCAATCCGTAAAGGTTAAGGATAAAAAAGAAACGAAAGGCGTTACCGAGACTAAGGAAGTAACCGTAACTAATACTTCTGAGCAAATTGTTGAGAATACAGTTCCGGCGCCAATCGATTTTAATTGGGACAAATTTTACGAGGCCGTAAAAAATCTAAATGACGCAATCTCAATGCAATTAAAAGATGTCTCTCATGAAGTAAGCGGTAATGTACTCAATATTTATCCGGCTAAGAGGATCGAAAAGACAATTTTGTCACGCGATAATAACTTAAAAGTATTAAACGAGGCTGCCGATGGGCTCCGTGTCGTAATTCACGATGTCGGCGATAATCCAAGCAAAAGTCAAGACTTACTATTATCAAAGATGTCCGCTATAATGGGAGGAGAGGTAAAAAACGATGCCGGAGGTAACCCATTCTAAAGAAGGTGGAAGGATTCCACCACAGGATATAGACGCCGAGAAGTCTTTGCTCGGTGCGATTATGATTTCCGACAAGGTTCTGCCGGATGTTTTGACAATCTTAAAATCTAGTGATTTTTACGACACGAAACATCAATTAATCTTCGGTGCTATGGTAAACTTATACGATCGACATATGCCAATCGATCTTGTCACTCTAACGTCAGAATTAAGATCAATGAAGAAGTTAAACGAAGTCGGCAAGGCTTCCTATCTAACGGAACTATCAACTTATGTGCCAACCGCATCGCACGCAATGGCCTATGCGGAAATCATTGAACGCACATCAATGAGGCGTCGTTTAATTAAAGCTGGTACCGAAATTGCCGAGAAGGCCTTCAATGAAGACGCGAATGTTGATGAACTAATTGGTTCGGCCGAAGCAGAGTTATTCACGGTATCAGATAAGATTATTAAAACTGATTACACCTCAATGGAAGACTTGCTGGCTGACGCACTAGATCGTATCGAAGAGCTTCATAAAAATAAAGGTGCTCTCCGTGGATTAAAGACTGGTTTTCGTGATCTTGATAAGAAAACCGCCGGTTTTCAAAAAGGCGATCTCGTCATCGTCGGTGCACGCCCGGCCATGGGTAAAACTACCTTCGCGCAAAACTTAACTTATAATATCGCTAGCATGAACAATAAGGGTGTCCTATTCTTTTCGATGGAGATGGCCTCTAGCGAGATTATTGACCGCATCCTTTCCGATGTATCCGGAGTAAATAACTGGAACATCCGTACCGGCAATCTGTCTGATGAAGAATACTCTAAAGTGGCCGATGCAATGAATGAACTATCGGAACTACCAATTTATATCGACGATACGAGCTCGATGACGATTAATGAGATTAGAAACAAGGCTCGCCGTGCGAAACACGATCACGATATTGGTATAGTGATTATCGATTATTTACAGCTGATTCAGGGCTCCGATCGCTACAAGGGTAATCGTGTGCAGGAAGTTACCGAAATCTCACGTGGACTAAAGACTTTAGCGCGTGAACTCGATGTGCCAGTCGTCGCACTCGCTCAGCTGTCTCGTGGTGTTACTGGACGTGAGGACCCAAGACCATTACTGTCTGATCTTCGTGAATCAGGTTCAATCGAGCAGGACGCCGACCTTGTATTATTCCTACACCGTCCGGATTATTACAAGGCCAACGATGATAATTATGAGGAAACCCATATCACTGAACTCCTAATTGCCAAGCACCGTCATGGCGCCATCGGCAAGATTGAACTCTACTTCCACCCAGAGTTACTGCGTTTCATGTCACTTGATAAAACTCGTGAATAAATATATAATAATTATGTGAAGAAAATCATTATTTCTAAACTTTTTTTGTATCGATACCGCTTTGTAATTGGTTATATTTTATTAGGTTTGGCATTCGTAACATTATTATTTACTTTGCCTTTATTTGCGCAAACCGGTTTATCGCAAGCCGAAATGGATTCCGCAACGGCTTCTTATCAATTTAGAATAAGCCAACCATTAAATGGCGATATCGTTGATATGCCGTATAAGGTCCTGCAAAAGCTTTCCATCATGATTTTCGGTTTAACGCCATATGCAATTAAGTTGCCAAGTATTCTCGTCGGCTTAGCACTGGGGTTACTTTTGATTTTGCTTTTAAACCGTTGGTTCAAGAGTAACGTATCACTACTAGCATCGTGTCTCGTGGTGTTATCAACTCCGTTCTTGTTCATTGCAGGGAATGGCACACCACTTATTATGATTGTGCTTTGGCCAACTTTGTTGCTCTGGCTTGGCTCAAAGATCCAAGGCGAAAAACGCCCAAAACCGATGTATTCATTCCTATTTGCCATCACGATGCTATTTTCAATCTTCACACCATACATGATTTACTTTGCTGCGTTTTGTTTGATCTTCGTCTGGCTGCAACCACATCTTAGATTTGTTATCAAGAGTTTGCCGAGATTGCCATTTTCGATTGTGTCGGCTTTAATTATCGCCGGTATGACTACTTTAATTATTAACATCGTAAATCAGCCAGGAATAATCGCCGAGCTACTTTCTAGTAAAAGCTTTGAATTTGGCCATGTCCTTAGGAATATCATGATTGGTATTACACCAGTATTCCTGTGGGATGGATCGCTTGAGAGTGTCTTTATGACGCCACTAATTGGTCTGCCGAGTCTTGCACTGGCCTTGGTGGGTTTATTCTCAACTACTAAAGGCTTCTTCGCATCAAGAAACATGATTGCGTCTCTACTATTCGTATTTACTATCATTATTACTGGCTTCAATCCGGATGCAATCATTTTCTTCATTCTGCCGCTTGCCATCC
>CAZORJ010000058.1:0-4337 GCA_964582425.1 uncultured Candidatus Saccharibacteria bacterium | reverse complement strand
TAATATTTTAAATCAAAAACCAATTATTTTACTTGATGATGTTTTTTCAGAGTTAGATGAAACTCGCCGCAAGTTTTTAGTTAAAAACTTTAAAGATAATCAGATTATTATTACTAGTGTTGAAAATATTACTCTTGATTACTAGCGAGATACTCGTTAATATAAGCAATTACTGGGTTTTCTGTGCCCTCAAAGAACTTAATATTGGTATAAGCTGTACTACCACCGTCATAACGCCTTAACGCCTCAGTTGCGCGCGCTAGAGACACATACCTTTGTGCATACTTATACTGGTTCCAGTCTGGGTTTGAAGATGAAGTCATGAAAGCCGCCCCAGAAGCCAATCTCTTTTCACTTTCATTAGCATTTAGAAATCTTAAAATCATCTTTAGGATATTTGAAATAAATGAAACTTTCTTAGTATTATTTGAGATTGAATCGAGAATTCCACCATCCATTGTACCTACTGGTGTGCTACGCTCATTATTATATTTAATAAAATCAGCCAGTACTGATCCATTATTAATTGTACGTACCCCCGCGCTATTTAAAGTGGTATTAGCTTCGACAAAAGATACAAATCCAGCATCACTAAAGGTATTGTTGAGTGTAGATGTATCAAATGTTGCCACCATTGCACAGCTAGCTGATCCAACTGCACCAATCGTTCCGAGCGTTTCACAGTTACCAAAATTAGTTAAAAACGAATTGACCTCATCATCAGCTAACGCTGCCGGGAGTAACGAATTAAACGATCCGGCGGCAATAGTCATAAATGACCCCATTTTATTAACTAATGAACCATTTTTCATCATCCCCACCGCAAACTTGTAAACAATCGAACCAAGGAAGGTATTCTTAGACGTAATATCAAACGGACTTCTATGCATTCTATCTACTTCTGCATCAAGCGCCAGAATTGTATTATTTAGTCTTGCATAAGTTTTTACTGCACTAGAATCACCCGGTGTAGCACCACTTGCCTTAGCAAGTTCCTTGCCCACATTTACAGCACCTTCTGCGAGTAGTTCGCCACCATTAATTCCTTTAATACTAGCAAACGAATTCTCGACCAGTGAACTATTAACAGTTGGTGAAACTTTACCGAGAATTCCGCCGAGCGCTTCTTCACCCCAATTAATAAATCTGCCAATTACTGCCTTTAGTCCCCTAGATTTTGAAACAACTGTTTCTGTGATTGCACTTCCGGACCCTGAAGTACCCAGCTGGTTTTCAACGGTTTTAAGAACACGATCCGAAGAATAGTTTTTGACATCACTTACATCAATTTTTTCATCTGCCAGGATTGAATATAAACTCTTTGCTTCAAGCATACTACCTTTGGACTTAATTACCTCACCAGTTTTTACATCGACCACCTCTGACTCCTGTTCACTATAAAGATAATTCATCGCATCATTAATCCTGGTTTCGCTTCCGAGTCCCGCTTTCATTTTGCTGATATTTTCCATAAACGCTAAGAAGAACAAACTTGAACGTTGTTCTTTTGACATCGTATCTGCTACGTTAATTGCATCAGCTGCGTTTAGTGTAGCCTGTGAACTGCTTTCGGCCATATTTTTACTTCTCACCGACTCAACGAAAGCGTCCGCTGCGCCGGAGCTTGCACTTGATCCAACCTCGCCATACTCATAATAAGTTTCTACTGAGCCATCCGCGTTTTGTTTGGTTTTTTCAAACAGGCCAACGTTATTTACATTGATACTACTTCCCTCCCCCATCGCCTTATCCATCGCCTCTTCAAAGGTGGTTTCTTCATCTTTATAGATATTACGTGAGGCCCCCAGTTTTTTAAATACACTAAGTGCTGAATCATCATAATAATAAGCCGCCCTAGAATATGTCGCGCTGTTAATCGCCTCATATAACCTTGCATCATTATGTACGGCACTAATAATTTCACCAGCCGGAATAACCTTGCCATCAAACAAGATACTTAGTGCACCACTTCCTTTATTCGCCTCAGTAAAACTGCTAGCCGATCCGTATCCAAGTGTGGCGCCATGTACTTTCAGTTTTTCAGCTGTATTGTCTGGAATATCTCCAGATTGCATCGCTTGCTGGAAAACTAAGAGCTTACTCTCAAAAGCATCCGCGTATTGAATATCAGTTTGTTCAATTAATCTTTCTGAAAGTGCAGAAGGAATCAAATTACCGGTACTGAAAAACGTCAAAAATACCACAATAATAGCAGTTAAAAACATCAAAACACCAAAACCTTTGTGCTTCTTTTTTGATTTCTGCTTGTTTCCGGTCACATGCGAAACAAACTGTGTGTTGTTTAAAGCTGTCTTTTCTGATGACCTCAAGATATCTTCTGCAGACATATAAAAATTATAACATATTTTTGATATAATATAAAACATGATTAAGGTAGAGAAAATCATTCCTGGCGGACAGGCCATTGGTACCATGGAAAATGGCAAAAAGATCTTTTTTTGGAACGCATTACCAGGTGAAACTGTTGCCGAATATACCGTCCTAAAATCAAAATCTCATTTTGAAGAAGCTGTTGCCACTAAAATTGAAAATCAGTCTCCTTTTAGAGTTAAACCAAAAGACGAATGTTTTTTGTCTACCTCTCCTTGGCAAATTATGGACTACAACTATGAACTAAAAACCAAACAAGAGTTAGTTGTTGAAGTCTTCCGCGAACATCAGATTAGTATTAAGGAACCAATCATTTTTACCGACGGTAAAGACTATCATTATCGCAATAAAATGGAATATTCCCTGTTTTGGAACAATGAAAAGAACCTCATCGAGCCGGCCTTTCATGTACGTGGCTCTCATAAAAAGATGATTATTAATCAATCATCAATCGAGCGACCAGAGATTTTTAATCAAATGAAAACAATTATTGATGATTTAAACGCTCGCCACGAAGAGGCCCGCAAGTATCAATCGCTTCTTTTAAGATGCGACCAAAACGGCAATGTATCTGGCGGCCTATTTGAAAATGGCAAACCACACCCTGTTTTTGATAACCTGAATGATAATATCCTAGGTCAAAACTATTCTTATTCGCCGAACGGCTTTTTTCAAATCAACTTACCAGTTTATAAGCTAGCTCTTCAAGAGATTAAAAAGCATATTTTAACCGAAAAAGTTTTAGATTTATATTCTGGTGTCGGCACCATTGGCTTATCAGTCGCCAGAGACAAAGAACTCACACTCGTTGAAGTCAACAAATCTGCTTATCAAGAATTAGTTAGTAACACTGAGAGTTTATCGAATGCCACAGCCGTACTAGATAAATCCGAAAATGTTACTAATTATATTGAACCAGATATGACTGTAATACTGGATCCACCTCGCGCTGGTTGCGATAAAAAACTAATTGATAAACTTCTTGAAGTAAAACCAACCAAAATCATCTATCTATCTTGCAATCCAGCCACTCAGGCTCGGGACATTAAACTGTTACTTGAAAGTTATCACATTGAAGAAATTAAAAGTTTTAATTTCTTCCCTCACACCCCTCACATTGAGAATCTAGTTGTGCTATCATTATAGTATGGATAAGAAGCGCAAAGCATTTATTGGAATTAATCTATTTATCTTTACTACGATGGTTGCTGCTGTCGTTTCAACTCTGATTTTTGGTTCTCGTGCTGCTCGTCTTGACGGTAGCGTCGCCGCTGGCGCCTCTCAACTTATTGATGGCACCTTTGCTGGTGTTAAGATTGAGTATTGGCATCATGTTGTTTCTTTCACAATTCTAAGTAACATTTTTCTAGGTATTATCGCTCTCATTGCCGCAATTATTGCTATTCAAAACCCCAAGAAAGACGTTTCTAAAACTTTATCTACCTGGTATCTTATTGCGACCAGCTCTGGTATGCTAACTTTTCTTACAGTTATCATTTTCTTAGCCCCGATGCGCGCAATTAGTGGCAAGAATTATTTTGATATGGTGCTCGAGCAAATGTTCTTCCTTCACTTCTTAAACCCAGTCCTTGCCGCCATTAACTATGTTTTCTTCATGAACAAAGAAAAGATCAATCTAAAACCTCGTCTCCTGGCACTTTTACCGCCAATTATCTATGCATCACCATATATTCTTTGTGTCTGCATCATTAAATGTTGGCCAGACTTTTATGGTCTAACCTTTGGCGGTCAATACTATATCGTTCCAATCGTGTTTATAATCGTTTGTGCTTTTATGTTTGGTATTAGTAGTGCTTTAGCCGAGCTTCATAACCACTTTTCTAAGTCAAAATAGTCTTTTTTTTAAGATAAAAACATGCTAGAATCATTAAAAGATGGAAGTGTGTCCGAGTGGTTTAAGGAGCACGCTTGGAAAGCGTGTGTGC
>CAZORJ010000057.1:0-4363 GCA_964582425.1 uncultured Candidatus Saccharibacteria bacterium | reverse complement strand
AACGATGGCTCTTTCGGCTGTCACTGCGAAAATCCCGTTTTAGTGACGAGCGACGGGTATGAAGATTTGTCACTACCTGATTAATTGTGTTACAATAAGCTTATGGATGAATCGAAACGCTTTGTTACGGGCCTAGACGTTGGTACAGAAAACGTCCGCGCCGTAATCGCCTCTATTAATAAGGATGGCGAACTTGCCATCGTAGGCTACAATGAAGGAAAAACTGCTGGTATGCGTAAAGGTGTTCCAGCTAATCTCACTGGACCAGCAGAGTCTATTGACAAAATGCTTGGCGAAGCTGAGCGCATGGGTGGATACGAAGTTCGCGATGCCTACGTTTCGATTAATGGCTCCCAAATTCTCTCCACTAGAACCGAGGGAATGATCGCCATTGGTAACGCTGAACACGAAGTCAACGGTGCTGATCTAGACCGCGTCGAAAATGTCGCCGTCACTGGTCGCATCCCAGCTAACCGTGACGTTCTAAGCGTTGTCCCCCTAGAATATGCTCTTGACGGCCAAGCCGGCATTAAAGACCCAATCGGTATGTGCGGTGCTCGCCTTGAAATGCGCGCCAATGTCGTCTCGGCTCTGACTCCAAACTGTGAAAACTTGAAAAAAGCTACCCTTACCGCTGACGTCCGCGCCGAGCGCCTTATCCCAGCCGTTGTTGCTGCCGCCAAAGCGGTTTTATCTGAGCGCCAAAAAGAGAATGGCGTCGCTGTTATCGATTTCGGTGCCGCTACTACCTCTGTCGCCGTCTATGAAGAAGGCGATCTTCAGTATGTTGGTGTTGTCCCAGCTGGTTCCAACAACGTTACGAATGACCTAGCCATCGTGCTTGCCATTGATCCAGAAATGGCTGAAGAGATTAAAACCCGTTTCGTTACCGGTGATTTTAGTTCAGATAAAAGCAATCTCATCCGCGTCGGCAAAGAAGGGAAGGGTGAACGTGTCTTTGAACGAAAAGAAGTCGAAGAAGTCGTGAAGGCTCGCCTCGAAGAAATCCTTAGTGAAATTCGCAAGAAGCTCAAAGCCGCTAAATACGATCAACGCCTCCCAGAGGGAATCGTTTTGACCGGTGGTGGCGCCAAGATGCGCGATATCGACGTTTTTGCTAAAAAAGCCCTCGAAGCATCCGTCAAAATTGGTACCCCGCAAGGCCTTGGTGGCGTCTCAGAAGCTATCGAGAAACCAGAATTTGCCACCGCTGTCGGTCTAGCGATGATTGCTGCCGAAGACTATCAACACGAGATGCCAACCACTAAAAAATCCAGTAAACTCCCAAAAATTGGTGGTAAAGGCCCAGGACTCTTCAAGAGAATTTTCTCCAAATTCTAATCTTATTTTACCCTTGATTTTAAGATAATAATGGAGTACACTTAAACTATATAAAAGCGAGGATATAACATGCCAGAAATTAAACCGACAGAGGTGGAAAGCAAAGCAAGCATTAAAGTTGTAGGCGTCGGCGGTGCCGGTGGTTCCGCAGTCGAACGCATGAAGGAAGTAGGCCTTAGTGGTGTTGAGTTTGTCGCAATCAACACTGATGCTCAAGCTCTCCATCATTCATCAGCAGATACAAAAGTTCACATTGGTAAAGGTCTCGGTGCCGGTGGTGACCCAGAGAAGGGTCGCGAAGCCGCCGAAGAGTCACGCGAAGCCATTGATAAGGCCCTTGATGGTGCAGACATGGTCTTCATCACCCTTGGTGCTGGTGGTGGTACCGGTTCTGGTGCTGGCCCAATCGTCGCTGAAGAATCTCGCAAAAAAGATATTCTAACCGTTGGCGTAGCCACGAAACCATTCACCTTCGAAGGTGCTCGCCGCCGCGCAAACGCTGAAGTCGCCATTGATAAACTTGCTCGCCAAGTTGATGCTATCATTACTATTCCAAACGATCGACTTCTCCAAACTATTGATCCTCGCACTCCACTTCTTGAAACCTTTAAGATTGCTGACGATGTACTTCGCCAAGGCGTCCAAGGCATTTCTGAGCTCATTACTGAGCACTCGCTTATTAACCTCGACTTTGCCGATGTTAAATCTATTATGAAAAATGCCGGTTCCGCCCTCATGGGTATCGGCCGTGCTTCTGGTGAAAACCGCGCTGTTATCGCTGCCCAACAAGCTGTTGAATCTCCTCTAATTGAAGTTAAAATTGAGGGTGCTCGCGGTGTGCTCTTCTCGGTCGCTGGTGGCTACGACATGTCTATGTCTGAAGTCCAGGAAGCTGCCGAAGTTATTACTGGTTCAGTATCACCAGATGCCAACATTATCTTTGGTGCATCGATTCGTCCTGAATTAGAAGACGAAATCGTTGTTACCGTAGTTGCTACCGGATTTGATTCAGAATATTTCAATTCTCAAGCTGCGGCTACTCCGGAACCAGAGCCGGAACCAGCCCCAGTTTTTACTCCTGAAACTCCAGCTGCTGATACCAAAGAATTCGCTACCGAAAACCGCTCCAATATGTGGGATTCAATCAAGAGTGAACCGGAGCCAGAGCCGACTTCTACTGATGACGACGAAATGGATGTACCACCATCCCTTCGCGAACGCTTAAGGAGCAAAAAGAATAAGAAATAAAGAGAGGCGGGCACATGGATCACAAATTCCGTATCGGAGACAGCAAAGTTCTAGAAAGTCGTGAGACCGTAGATGGGAAGATGATTCGTCGCCGTCGTGAGACCCCGGAAGGCTACCGCTTCACCACTTATGAACGCATTGAAATGCCACCTTTGACCGTTCTAAAACGCAGTGGCAACAAAGAGATTTTTGATCGTGATAAGCTGCTTCTCGCCGTAAAGCGTAGCGTCGGCAAATTCTTCAACTCCGAGCTTGAAATTGAAGAGGTCGTTACTCGTGCTACTGACATTCTCTATGCTTATAACACCGAACAGATTACTTCAAAGCAAATCGGCGAAGCCGTCCTTGATGTTCTCGCTGAAGTCAACGAAGTTGCCTACGTCCGTTTTGCCAGTGTGTTTCGTGAATTCAAAACTCTCGAAGATTTTGAGAAGATTCTAAAAGAACAAAAGGAGAAGAAGCAATAAATGCGGGTGGTTTGTGTTTATCGAGACAATGAAGACTATACACGTAGTGTAACGGATTGGCTAGAGAATCTCCGTCGCCAAACCGGTTACGAAATCGAAGAGATGAATCCAGATGAAAACCAGGGCTTCTGCGAGTCATATGACATTGTAGAATATCCAACCATCATTGCTATCGACGACAATGGTGCCGTCCGTAATTCCTGGCGTGGCCGCACTTTGCCGCTATTAAATGAAGTTTTATATTACTTAGTCTAAAATTATGGAAAACGCAAAAGACATCTTTGGAAATGTATGGATTAATCGTATTTTTTGGTCGCTCATTGTTATCGTTGTAAATATTTTACTCTACAGCCTGATTTCACACATCATTTCGCGCCGCGAAAAGAAAAATTCGCGCTTTTTCTCCAATAAAAAGAATCGTACCTATCTCAAGATGCTTAAAAGCATTTGCCGCTACACTCTCATTATTGCCTCAACGCTTGCTATTATGAACATTTTTGGCATCGATATTAGCTCCATGCTGGCCGGCGTCGGCATTATTGGTGTAGTTATCGGTTTTGCCGTTCAAGACGCCTTAAAAGACATTATAAAAGGCTTTGACATCATTTCTGATAACTACTATGCCGTGGGCGACATCATCAAGTTTAACGGTCAGACCGGAAAAGTCTTAACGGTTGGTCTCAAAACCACTAAGATCCAAGATGTTTTATCCGGTAACATCGTTTCCATCGCCAACCGCAACATCGAGCAAGTCGAAGTTATCTCTGGTAACGTCCTCATCGATGTTCCACTCCCGTATGAACTGAGTGTCAAAAAAGCTGAGACTGTCTTAAACGAAGCCATTGCAAAAATCGTCAAAGACGAGGATGTTGAATCAGCTGAACTCTTTGGCCTCACCGAACTCGGCGCCTCTGCCTTAAACTACAAAATCAAAATCGTTGCTACACCTGAAACCAAGGGAAGAGTAAGAAGATTTGCTCTTAAAACCATCGTTGAAACCCTTGAAACCCGCAAGATTTCCATCCCATACAACCAACTCGATATTCACCAGAAATAATCCTTGGCTTAAGCATTTTCTTTTCCTACCAAAATATGCTAAACTATTTTTATAAAGCGTTTGAGCAGCTATCAACTGCGAGCAGACGGAAGAAAGGGAGACCGATTAGAACCGTTCGTGAATCCGCGTAAGAGATTAATTAAGTGCCGAATCATCGGAAATTGGATGGTACCGCTCTCAGGAGTTCCAATGCTAAAAGCATTGGATTTTTTAATAATAAGGAGTCAATATGAAATATAAAGCAGGTGAA
>CAZORJ010000056.1:0-4420 GCA_964582425.1 uncultured Candidatus Saccharibacteria bacterium | reverse complement strand
GCAGCATCTTTCAAATGAGCTCAATATCATCCGAGTTGATAGGCTCGATGCCCCGATAGAATTCCTGGTGTTCGCGAGGACTAGGGAAGCACAGAGCCTGGCCGAGTTTCTGTACCTTAGCGTCGTAGGCGCGTCCATAGAAATGGATGCAGAACGACGGTTCCGTGTGATACAGGTCAGACCAATTATTATTAATCTGGACATTTACTCGGCGGATAGCGACTCCATTGTGGGTGAGGGCGATTTGCATGGCGTTAGAAAGGCGCTGAATTACGCCACCTAGGGCAGCAAGCTCGTCCGTGTTCAGGTCTTCGATTCCTTTAACACCGGGGCGCGTAGCGCGAAGACGGATATGTCCACCGTCGGTCCTAGTGATGTGGCAAGAATCGCCAACATAGGCCTCAAAGAATCCTGAGGGGTCTGCGTATCCAATTGTAATCATTGCGATCGTCTCCTCCCGGATGAAGATATACTTATATTATATCAAAAAACTTACGTTTTGTCAAGATTAACAGGGAGGCCAAACTCGCTCGCGAAGCGCGAGTACTAGACTCGAACGGGTCTGAGCGTTTTTTGATATTTTTACGGAGTAAAAAAAATGGCTCCCCCGGCCAGACTCGCTCGCGAAGCGCGAGTCGTACAGAGAAGTTTGCTAAAAAAATGGCTCCCCCGGCCAGACTCGAACTGGCAACCTCGAAGTTAACAGCTTCTTGCTCCACCATTGAGCTACAGGGGAATATCCATTTAACAAATGTGCGTATGTCTATTATAGCATAATTTTAAATTTTGTGGTAAAATTATAAGAGTTATTTTTGTTTTCACGTCTATTTTAGGCAGAAAGGAGAGCCTATGGAAGAAAAAACAATTCAGATTGCCGGTTCCATTACCGTTGATGAACTTGCCACTGCGCTTGGCCTTTCTGTTACCCAATTAATTGGCGAACTCTTCAAAAACGGCATCGTCGCGACTATTAATCAGCGCCTCGATTTTGAAACCGCCTCTATTATTATTGATGAATTAGGCCTTAAAAACGTTAAACTCGAGCGAAAAAACACTGCTACTAAAACTTCCGATTTTCGCCGCGAGCTCTCTGACAAAGCCGTTTCTCGCCCACCAGTTGTCGCTGTGATGGGTCACGTTGATCACGGTAAAACTACGCTTCTTGATACACTTCTTCACAAGAAAACCGTCGAAGGTGAAGCTGGCGGCATCACTCAGCATATTTCCGCTTACCAATTAAAGCACGACGACCGCTGGATTACTTTCCTTGATACCCCTGGTCACGAGGCCTTTGCGGCTATCCGCCAACACGGCGCGATGTTGACCGATATCGTTGTTATTGTGGTTGCTGCCGATGATGGTGTGAAGCCACAAACCGTTGAGGCAATCAACTTCGCTAAGTCCGCTAACGCCAAAATTATCGTTGCGATTAATAAGATTGACCGCGAAGGTGCCGACATCCCGCGCACTATGGCTGATCTTAGCCAGCATGGTCTCCAGCCAGAAGAATGGGGCGGCGATATCATCATGGTGCCAATCTCCGCTAAGTTCAATCAAAATCTCGAACAACTTCTTGATATGATTCTTCTAACCGCTGATATTGAAGAATTAAAGGCCGATGTTGATATTCCGGCCGAAGGTCTCGTGATTGAGTCGCACATGGAAACCGGTCGCGGTTCCGTTGTAAACCTCCTCGTCACCGGCGGGGAATTAAAGACCGGTGATTTCATCGTGGCTGGCTCTACTTTTGGCAAAGTCCGCACTATGCTTGACTTTAAAGGTAAACCAAAAGGTAAAGCTACGCCTTCTACCCCTGTTACTATCACTGGTTTTAAAGAGCTTCCAAACTTCGGTGACCGCTTTGTTGAAGTTTCGGACGAAAAAACTGCTCGCAAGATGGCACTTCTTAACGCCCAAGCTCTCGCGAATGAAACCGCATCCGCAAATGTTACCTCAAGCGATCTTCTCCGCATGATGAATGTGGCCGATAATTCCAAGGTCTTTAATGTGATTATCAAAGGTGACGTGCTTGGCTCAGTGACCTCGGTTGTAGACTCTCTAAAAATGATTGATACCCACGGCGAAATCACGCTCAATATTGTTTCTACCGGTGTCGGCGACATCAACGAAAACGATGTCTACATGGCTGCCGGCGGCAACACCGTAGTTTATGGCTTTAACGTATCTGTGCCAATCAATATCTCCAATATGGCCGCTCGCGACAACGTCCCGGTTCGTACCTATAAAGTGATTTATGAGCTCCTTGACGACGCAAAACACGAGATGGAAAACCTTCTTGATGCCGAAGTGATTGAAGAAGATAAAGGCGAAATGAAGGTACTTGGCGTGTTCCGCACCGAAAAAACCTCTATTATTGCTGGTGGCGAGGTCCTAAAAGGCGACGTGAAACCAGCCTACCTCGCCCGCGTGATTCGTGATAAAACCTATATTGGTGAAGTTGAAGTGACCTCCGTCCAAAAAGAAAAGATTGACGTCAAAGAGCTAACGGCCGGCGAAACTGGTGGTCTCGCTCTTAAAACCGAGAACAAAATCCAGCTCCAAATTGGTGATCGCCTCAAATTCTTCTCACGTGAACTGCGTAAAAAGAAGCTTTAATCATTAAACTGTGTTACAATAACACTAATGGTTATTAAAGGGAACAGGAAGGCTAAGATTTTAATTAGTAGTGTTTTTTCTGTTCTAGCCTTTGCCTTTGCGCTCTATTTTCTTTTACACGAGCCAATTTGCGGTCAAATGACACCGAATCATGCTGTTTGTGAAGTGTCATTAGTCTCGCTCTCCTCAATTATCGGTCTATTTGTGGTTGGGTTTGTTGCCAAAGCCTTAATCACATCCGCCACCTGGACCACTCTCATGATTATCATGTTGATTTTAACCTTTTTCATCGCTTTTGGCGTTGACAAACCAGCCGGGATCAAAACTGTCTCCACAGTCCTTCTGATTGTCATTACAGTAGCAACTGTCTGCGTGATAGTTTTTTCCAAGAAGAATGAATAGCATGCTATAATGTAAGCATAAACATAATATTTTTGGAGCCATTCATGGACAAATTCTCGTCAAAAGTTGGTGCTGTCAAAGAAAAAATAATTTTTGGCGGTATTATCGTATTTATCATCTATATTTTAGTCGGCATTTTCGCCTGTTTCTTCTCAGCCGATACCTATGGTTCCACTTTTCTTACTTTCTTATCAACCACTGCCATGATTGGCGTTTGTCTGTTTTGTCTTCTTGATAATCTCAATAAAATCGCTAGCGACAACAAAGCCGCCCGGTTTTTAGCCGTTTTTAGCTTGGTTGCAGTCCCGTTTTATCTGATTATTTATTTACTAAACGCCTGGGGCGCTATTGAACTTACAGAGTGTGTTAGCACGAATACTTTCTTTAGTTATTGCTCTCAAAGTGTAATGAATTTCTTTGGTAAAGCTATGGTTGTGCTTGGCTCTCTAATGTCCATGGGCACCATCGGTTCCATGACCATGTCAATCAGAAGCTTTAACCAAAAAACCATTGAAGTTTCCAAAATTACTGCCACGGTTTTCTTTATTATTGCAACCGGTATTGCGGTTTATCTCACACTTGCAAGTGACTCCATCCTTAGTTTCTACGGCAACACAGCAGCCATCTCTTATACTGCCATCCTCTCGGCCTTAGCCTGGTTTAGCCTTACCGTCCTCGCTTTCTACCTCTCTAAGTTTGGTAGTGGTTTTACGATCGCTCCGGCGAAACCTTTGAATGCCAAAGTCATTTCTACTACCACCCCGGCCATCCTCACCGCTGAAGAAGCCGACGAACCGGAAGAAAAAGAGTCAATTTATCCAGAGCCAATTAATAAACCAGCCAGCCACGTCGAAGGGGAATCGCTTCATGCCAATCCGGGCGAGCCACTTCATGAACTTGGTAACGAAGACCACCCAGTAATCGGTAAAGCCACTACTTCAACCGAGCACCCGGATGATTTTGAAACTTTAGAAAGTCAAAGTAACGAAAGGGAGGAGAACTAAACATGCAATTTGACGACAAATTCTTACAAGAAATGGGTCTTTCGGCGATGCCAGAGGACGAAAAACAAAAGTTTTTGGATTACGTCCAGGAAGAACTTGAAGTCCGCATCGGCCAACGCATTTCAAAAGGCCTCAGTGAAGTCCAGCTTAACGAATTTGATCTCATCACCGACCCAGCTGAAGCTGCTAAATGGCTGGAAAGAAACCGCCCAGATTACCGTGAAATCGTTACTCGTACCATCGCTGAGATGAAAGAAGAAATCCGCCAGAATCGCGCGAAACTAATTAAAGGCTAATTATTTACAATACCCGTTGAGAAAGCTCTTTGCATCCATCGGTTTTTTGCTCTCTGGCTGCAATGTATCGATGCTAAGAGCCCCGTCTTTGCACTCTAAAAC
>CAZORJ010000055.1:0-4479 GCA_964582425.1 uncultured Candidatus Saccharibacteria bacterium | reverse complement strand
AGGATGGTTTCCCCTGTTAAAAACACAGGAGACCTCGCCTTATGTCTAGATAACAACACTATTTTATCACACTTTTCAAGATATTACAAGAGAAAAAACGAAAAATCTTATCTTTTAATAACCGCCCGAATCATCAAAATATTTGATTTCATAATCATCCGGATCAAAACCAAGTTCTACTAGCTTCTTTTTAGCTGATTCTAGTTGTTCACCACTATAGTCAACCACAGTCAAAACTAATTCACCTTCTTGATTGAATTGTCCACGAATCTCATAATGAATTGCTTGTCTAGCCCCAAAATCAAATTCGTCCACTTCGATTGGAAGCTCTTTATACAGTGGATACCTTTCTATATTTTCCGCATCTGTGGTCGTATCATACATGCTTTTACAAAAAGATTGCGGGAACTTACTCTGCGCTCTAGTCGGACAGCGAATCGTAATAGCATCGGAAATCTCCTTTGCATCAGACCAAGCCAGCGCCACTAAATACGATTGTTTAAAGTCGTCAACATCAACAATAAAATCTGCCGTCGTTATTTCTTCTTCAGTCTTTTCGAAATAAGTATCTTTTCGAATTGTAGCAGTAATAATGTCATCTTCCTTCGCGCCAGCATTTAGAACCAACAAGTTTTTCAACTGCACGCCCAACCCCTCACGTAGCTCTGCCGGAATCGACTCCGGATATTCGTCCATCGCCACGTATTCCATTGATTGAAAATGGTTCATTAGGCTTGAAATAATAATTGAAACAATCACAATTATTCCAGCCACAAACAAGCTTAAAACACTGAGTGTCTTTAGCGAAATTGGTTTATTTTGTCGATATCCTTCCATTACAATCCTTTCAAAACACCGTCTGTGTATGCATAAGTTGGTCCATATACACTAGACGAATTAGTGTAATCTGAGAGTTTATAAACCTGTGCTCTTGGGCGATAGCTCCTTCCACCTCGACCAGAACCACAGCTAGCTTCACCAATAATAATCTGATCCTTTGATTCGTCGATGCCCAACACGATTCCGGTATGATTAGCCCAACCGCCCGCCGACCCGCTCATTGGGCCAGAGCTCATAATCGCGTAAAGTTTTGGCACCTTACCACCGTTTTTAAGCTGTGGGTGCGAAGCTAGGTTTTGTTTTACAGCTTGAGATCCCTGAATTAAAGCCACGCCACTAGGCCCCAAAGTCGTATAGCGATTCAAAAACCATTTTGTAAACGCCGAACAGTTATTAAGCGAGCCGCTTGGGCACCCCACATCTTCAATTGAAACACCTTGGAACGTTACCAGGCCATGCTGCATTTTATCAGCCTCTCTCGCATAGGCTTCCATAAACGACTGTGCTTGCGACACATCCATCCCACCGCTTACAAGCTTGCCTTCCCTCACACCAGCATCTTCTTCGGCCTTAGTCTCGGTCTTTTTGCTTGTCACACAAGTCGTAAACTCTTCACTATCATATCCGCCATCGCCACCGCCGCCACCGGCTGCGTTTCTGGCGGCATTTTCATACCATTCCGGATGCTCCTCGGCCAGCTCCGCTGATGATTGCCATCCTTCGCTCTTTGATACACCCTCAATCATCGAAATGAGAGAGCTTAGTTTACTTACATAATTTGGATCCGTCGCATAGCCAGCGTTTTTAATCGCTTGTGCGTAAGCATACGGGTTTGTAATTGTTTCACCCTGGAACACACCGTGATTACGGTAAGTTGGCGTCACGGCGATGTTTTTGTAATAGCCTTCCCACCCCGCCTCTGGTGTTGGATAAGAAAACGCATTGTCCGGATTGCTATCAAACGCACCAATCCCAAAGAAATTATTCCTTTCGCGCGCAAAATACGATGTCCCGGACGCCGATTCCAGAATCCCCTGCGCCATTACCGTTTCCCATGGAATTCCGTAATTAATACTGTGCATCACCGCAATGTCATGATACCTTTTAATAAAACCAAGCTGCGTGCCATCCGGATCACCACCCAGCACCCCACCCTCTTCATACGAGCTCACGCAGCTACCGTACGGATCGTAAAAAAGAATATTATTATCTGCATAAATCCCTAGTTCTTCCTCTGTCATTTTACTTTTGGTTGCAAAAGCACCACTAGATAGAGTCGTAAAAAACACCACCGCTAAAACCAGAGCAATACTTCTATTCCTCACCCGCATAATTATTTTCCAAATAATTATCAATAAACCCGTCAATCTCGCCATCTAAAACTGCATCCGGGTCGGTTTCTTCATATCCCGTACGCGTATCCTTTACTAGCTTATATGGCTGCAATACGTAATTTCTAATCTGTTGTCCCCCACTTGCCGACTCGCCAGCACGCAGTTTATCAATCGATTCGGCGTGCTGCTCTAGTTGCATTTGCACCAGTTTACCGCGGAGAATTTCCATCGCTTTTTCCTTATTCTGCAGTTGTGAACGCTCATTTTGAATCGCCACCACCGTATTAGTTGGAAGGTGTGTAATACGTACTGCCGAATTAGTCGTGTTCACGCTCTGTCCGCCGTGACCACCAGAGTGATAAACGTCAATTCTAAGATCCTTCTCATCAATCTTCACATCCGTATCGGCTTTAATTACCGGAAGAACCTCTACGAGCGCAAACGATGTTTGACGTAGATTATTAGCATTAAATGGCGATAGCCGCACTAGCCTATGTACACCATGCTCGGATTTCAAAAGCCCGTAAGCATTCGTGCCATTAACTTCATAAACTCCAGTTTTAATCCCGGCTTCCTCACCGGCAACCCGCTCTATGGTTTGTATTTAAAACCTTTTTTCTCAAAAAACCTTAAATACATCCGTTCTAAAATACTCGCCCAATCCATCGCTTCAGTCCCACCAGCTCCAGAAGTAATCCGAATAATCGCATCTTTATCATCGTACGGTCCATTAAAACGAAGTGTCTTTTTGAGCTCGAGAAAATCATTTTCCATCGCCTCCACCTGACCGGCAATTTCCTCTTTCAGGCTATCGTCCGACATCTCGGTTAACTCTTTTAGATCCTCAATCTGAGTCTTTAAAAGCCGCCACGGCTGTACCTCGTCATTTAGTTTTGAGAGCTCCTGGTTTTTATTCGTTGCTTCTTCAACATTTCGCCAAATCTCCGGCTCCGCCACCTCTTTTTCAAGTGCCGCGATTCGCTCCAGTTTCTCATCAATTTTCAGTTTCTCGTACGCCACCAAAAAAACTTCTTCCAGTTCAATAAGCCGCTTCGAGAGTTCTTGCATATCTTATATTATACCATTTAAATGCTATAATAGAGACATGGAAAAGCTTAATCTCTCATCTGAAACCGAAAACACCGCCGAACAAACCGAAAAAAGAGACCAAAAGCTCGGTGAGACGGCACTTGAAGAAAACCTCCGAGCTGAGCGCGTCGCCACTTGGTCCGGCTATTATCACGACACCGAGAGGGCCTACGCTAGACACCGCAAGCACGTCGCCAGAATGGAATTAGAAGATTTAGAAGAGTGGGAGGACCGCGCCGCCATCTCCTTTAATAATATGAAATCCGCTGAAAAATCCGCCCGTTTCCCGTCTCGCTACGAACGCGACCGCATCGAAAGAATTGGTACCCTAGACCCCGACGAATCCATCGAGGGCGATGCTGGCCGATTCTATCTTCGTCGCCAACGCGCTCTTAATAAAGCCATCGAGGAATCCAGCGATAAAAACAAGGTAGCGGATCTCCAGGCCGGCGAAGAACTCTACCGCCTAGTCAATGAACACCTCTATTACGAACACGATTATGACACCAGAAACATGGATCCAGGCTATTATCAATCCAAACGCCGCGCCGCCCATAACGCGCTCATTCATCACCTAAACTACATGAATGATCTCGCACGTAAATATAAAGTCCGCCCCTTTACCTTCCGTGATTTTGAGGATAATGACTACCCATATTCCGAAAAATTAGATGTTGGCGGCTACACTAATGGCCGAGCCGAATTTGATCGTTCCGCCGTCGAAGCCTACTGTCGAAATGCCTTTAGTTCAGCCTACGAAAAAGCCGAAAAAGACAACCGATAACAGATAAAACTATTGACTTTTTTAAGCATATGTGCTATAATTAAAGTATCGTTCTGTCTTTATCGATTAGGGGGGTGGTAATCATGAACGAGAAAGTTACCAGGCACTTCGATGCGGGCCAATTTGTTAAAGGCCTGAAAAGCGATTTTTTCCACGAGGAATTCATCAATAAACTCGGCCGTACGCCCGCATTTTCGAAGCTCCGTTCCGGAGGAGAAGACCGTATGACCGGTGAAGAATGGGCAGTAATCGAACGGGGTTACAAAGATCTCGGCGTGCCCGACCTTCTCTCCACTGATCAGATGATCGCTCTCGCTTACGCACTTACGGCTCGTGCCGTTACTACCAGCCACTTCTAGTGGCTCCTGGCCCGTTTCAAACGGGCCTTTTTTAAAACTATAAAAAGCAGAGAGGCCCCTAAAAGGGGCCATT
>CAZORJ010000054.1:0-4540 GCA_964582425.1 uncultured Candidatus Saccharibacteria bacterium | reverse complement strand
TCGGAATTAACTCTAAACCTTCGCTTTGGCGAACTTTTTCACTGTCGATCAGGTCAAATACTAAATCTTTCATAAATTCTCCTTAAATTAATGTATATTTGGCGAAGGAATAGCTTAAATCATCTTCGGTACCTTTCCTTATTATTTCTTTACGATATTTAGATTTATCAAAATCAGGAAAAAACACGTCTGCGTCGTGAGTAGCATTAATCTCAGTTAGATAGATGCACTTGGCGTAAGGCGTAAATAGACTGTATATTTGACCGCCGCCAATAATGAAAATCTCTTCGTTTGTATCCTTGTTTTCAGCGATAAATTCGTCTAGATTATGGATAGTTTTGTCGGCGCCTTCGACATCGTGGCGGGATATGACGACATTTTCACGGTGAGGAAGTTTGCCAGGTAAACTTTCCCAGGTTTTTCGGCCCATCACTACTTTGTGGCCTTTAGTGGTTTCACGGAAAAACTTCATATCATCTTTGAGATGAAAAATTAGGTCGCCATTTAGGCCAAGTTCTCTGTTTTTTCCGACGGCGGCAATTAAACTAAAACTCATTTTACTCCGTAACTGGCATTTTAATCGTGCCGAGATTCTCGTAATCTACGAGCTTAATATCATTTAACGCGCGGGAACTATCAAAGTCGTAAAAATCTTTGATTTCGGGATTGAGCCAGAGGGTTGGAGCTTTTGGAAGCGTACCGTTTTTCTTGGCCTCATCGTAGCGGGAAATCTGCTCTTTGATGCCATCAATTTGATTTTCGTAAATGTGCGCGTCGTTAGTAATAAAGGTGAATTGGCCAGGTTTGGCGCCGACGGTTTGGGCGATTAGATGGCAAAGAACCGCATATTGGACTACATTAAACGGAAGCCCGAGTGGCACATCGGAGGAACGGGAGGTGACAAGGATGTTGAGTTTGCCGTCGATTAGGTTCCATTGAGAATTCCAGACGCAAGAAGGTAGGGCCGCGGTCTCGAGCCATTCGTTTTGCCAGAGTGAAAGCACCATGCGGCGGTTACCGGGGTTGTTTTTGAGGGTTTCAATTAGATTTTCAATCAGATGATAACGTCTTACAATCCAGCCATAGGCAGTGCCAATAGTGTGAGCGAAGTCTTCTTTTGGTAGATCCGGGTGGCTTTTATGATAGAGCTCATTAAGGTTGCGGCCGAGGTAGACGCCGTTATCGTCGGCTTCCCATTCGTCCCAGATTTTGACGTTGCGTTCATGAAGCCAGCGGACATCGTTGCTCGCTTGCTGGTAAATCCAGAGCATCTCAAGTACAGCGGTTTTAAACCCGACTTTTTTAGAGACTAGAATCGGAAATTCTTCAGATAAGTCAAATTGTAATACTTGATGCGGAAGACGGATGGTACGGGCAGAAGAGGTGCCCTGAGCGGCGTGATCCGGAATAGCAGTAGCTACTGAAGCTTTACGGTTGTCAGTTTTCTTATAATTGGTGATTTTTTCACCGTGCTCTAGAATTCGTCGGCATAAGTCGATATATTGGTCGTCGAATTTGCTCATTTAACCTCCGTTTCACTCTATTATAGCACGGAAAAAGGCGTTGTTAAGCTTGACTATTTTGGAAATCTATGCTATAATTATAGTCAATTAGGTCTATTGGGATTTATTTATGAGTATAGGAAAACGCCTGATTATTATTTTTTTGTCTAGTTTTTTCGGCATTACGATGGCCCCAGATATTTTGGTGGGCGCCGATTCGGTCGAGCTCCAAGATGTAAGTTATTCTTTTAACTATCCTGAAAAAAAGGTTGAAGCGAAGACTGTTGCTGTAACTACGCCTGTTGAAGCATCTAAACCAGCTGCAACTGCTCCTAAAACCAGTCAGACGCCGGCTAAGCCTGCTGCGGCGACTCCGGCTCCGGCTCAACCAGTGGCGCCAAAGAATGTAGTCTCGATTGCTGGCCGCACTATTTCGGTGGTCAATGTAAATGATACTAGGGTGGATGCTGGTGATCATGTGAATTTCTATCGTGAAAAAATGCTTTATGGTCATAATTCTTCGGCGGTGTTTGGTGGTCTTAAAAATCTCGGCATTGGTAGCAATTTCACGCTTACGATGAACGGCGTGACAACGAACTATCGTGTGGCCAGAGTGGTGGTGTTTGATTATGAAGAGACCGCTAATGGTAATGGCGCACTAAGATACAATAATGATGGTCGCAATTATATCCTTAATACTGTGCGTGCTAAGGACACTAATGATGTTCAATATGATATTTCCGTCATGACTTGCCATGGTAAGTCGTTTGGGAATCATAACGCCACTCAGCGTCTTGTTCTCTTTGCAAACCAGATATAAGTCTGGTAGAATATAGATATGGCTAAGAGAAGGAGTTTGTGGCTCGTTTTTGTGCTATGTATTGTGGCTACAGGCGTGTTTTCTTATGCTGCTTATAGAGTATACACTTTTCACCGTCCGGCGCCACCGGCTTTTCCGAGAATTGAGATAAGTAACGAAGGCATCTCGACTAGTGATATTAAAGATAATGGTAAAGATGTTCGCTATAACGCCAATCTTGCAATTGATAGTGTAAACTTATACCGAGCGATTGAATTGAAGGGGCGAGGAAATTCGACTTTTTCGGAAAAGAAAATGCCATTTCAGGTTAAATTTTCAGAAAAAATCGATTTATATGGTCTTGGTAAGTCAAGAAAATGGGTTTTACTTGCCAATCTTTTTGACGATTCAAACCTTAGAAATGCGATGGCTTTTTATCTTGAGAGGATGCTTGGTGAAAAATATGCGCTAAATGGTCGTTTTGTCGAACTTTGGTATAACGGTGAAAACCAAGGGCTATATTATCTTACTCCTAAGGTTGAAATTGAAAAGACTAGAGTGGATCTTCGTGACCCATATGGGATTCTGGTCGAATATGATGCGTTGAATTATAGAAATAAAGTATGTTATAAAACAGCGCAAGGACGGTGTCTTACGATTAGTGATGTAGTTTCGGAGGATAATTCTGAAGCCGCGATGCAAAGTTTTTTGAAAAGCTATAATAAACTGATGGCTGCCGCTGAGGTGGGCGACTATACAACTATTAAAAAACTTGCTGATGTAGAATCACTTGCAATTTTCTTTTTGATCCAAGAATTTACTGTTAACCCAGATGGCTATGCATCGAGTCTTTATTTATATAAGGATGGATTTTCGGATAAAATTCATGCCGGACCGGGCTGGGACTTTGATTATGCGTTTGGTAATAAGAACTGGCTTTGGGCGATGGATGATGATTTTTATTCGCCGCATGAAACTCAACATCAAAGACAATGGAATGATAAGGCGCTTTGCAAATTGTTTTATTTATTAACTGATATCCCGGAGTTTTCGGAAGAAGTTAAAAAAATATTTAATGAGCGAATGTCTGGTAAAAAGGCTGAAATGATGAATTACTTTATTCAGACCGCGTCTGAAATCAAGGATTACGCACTTTATAATAATATTCAACATGACCTAAAGAATTATATCGAAGAAATTTATGAGCTCGGCGATTGGATTTCGAGTCGATTTGACCATTTTGAAAAAACCTATGGCCGTAAGCTTGAAGATTTATAAGCACAACTATGATATAATGGGATTATGAAGAAGAAAGTTTTTTCCTATCTTTTCACTTTACTCATCATTGGTGGGTTGATTGCTCTAGGATACAAAGGATTTAAAGAACGCTGGTTTAATATAAACGGTCTATTTACTGGCGGTTCGGCTTTTGGCGTAGATGTCTCGTCTTATCAGGAGCGCACAGATTTTGAGAAGTTAAAGAAGCAAGGTGTTGAATTCGTTTATATTAAGGCGACTGAGGGGAGTAATCATATTGACCCAAGTTTCAGGCAGAAATGGAAGGATGCAGAATCGGCTGGAGTGCCGGCGGGCGCTTATCACTACTTTTCATATGAAAGTAGTGGCGTAAAACAAGCGTATAATTTTATTGATACAGTGGGTGATTTAAGAGGTAAGCTTATTCCTGCAATCGATATGGAGCTTACTTTAGCGGAAGTAAACGATCCACCTTCTAAAGAAGATGTTGTTAGAGGACTAAAAGCATTTATTGGTGTTATTGAAGAAGAATATGGCGTAAAACCAATTATCTATTCGCAAAAAGATTATTATGACAAGTATCTTGCTGATGACTTCAAAGATTATCCACGCTGGGTCAGAAACGTGATTTACCCGATTTATATTGATGTTGGTGACGATTGGACGGTTTGGCAGTATAACGATAAAGGCAAACTCGAAGGCTATGAGGGTGAGACTTACATTGATTTTAATGTAGTCAATAAGACCAAGGGCGGCCTTGATGCATTGAAGATTCGAAAATAATATGGTAAAATAAGTAGAGGCGGGGCATTAGCTCATTTGGTAGAGCGCTTCCATGGCATGGAAGAGGTGACGAGTTCGAATCTCGTATGCTCCACCATTTTTTATTTTCGATTTATTGACAATATTTTTCATTCTGTTACAATATAACCATAAAGGTCATACATTAGGGAAAATAAACAATGAGTAACATCCGCGTTAA
>CAZORJ010000053.1:0-4579 GCA_964582425.1 uncultured Candidatus Saccharibacteria bacterium | reverse complement strand
CATTGTGTAGAAATTGTAATAGTACCCGGTTCCCAGCATAGTTGGTGTATTATACTGGAGATATCTTTCCGCACAATCTGCATTAGCAGTGTTGCACCATGAATACGTGCTAGCCCTATTGGTTAAGAAGCTGTTAGTAGGATTATGAGTATTTGACGAGGTGATGTTAGCGGTTTTAATATCAAGTCTTAGATTTTCAATCATCCAACAATTACCATCCGTTAATCTGGCAACGGCATAGGTCTGGCCGTCTCGGATGTCTGTAAGTGCCACGACACTACCAGGAGTAATAGTGCCGTTTGAAAATGTCGTCTTAGTTAGGGCATTGCAACCTTTCCAGGTTTGAAGATTACCGGATGATTTGAGCCAGACAGCATAGATATAAACATCGGCTGGGGCAGCTTGGCCAATGGCCGTGGAATTTACAGTGATGGTTTCATTTGGACCATAAATCTTCGTATTAGCAATTAATGTTTCAGCATTTGAGGCGTCTGGGTTAATCTGGGTGAATGACCAACCGAGGAAGCCATAACCGGTGCGAGTGTAGTTCGGGGTTTGGAGAGTGATTTCTTCACCATCTGCTACGTTAAGATGAGAATAATAGTCCATGTTAGTACCACTGGTATGGTTATTCCCGTGATATTTGATGCTGTATGCTGGTGACCATTGAGCATATAATATGTCGCTCGTTGTTAGATTGAATGTCGTGGTATATTCAGTTCCGGACCCGTCTGGTTCGGTGTTCCATGATGTAATAGCGTAACCGTCGCGAACAAATGCATCTTTAGGGATAGTAATGGTACTGTTTGCAGAACCATATAGTTTTGCTTCTCGGTTGCTATTGTCATTAGCGTCTAGTTTGAGCTCCAAACCAGCAGCCGATACGCAGCGAACAGAAATACCAATTGTTTTATTGCTCCATGCACTTTTATAGGAAAACTCTGACGAGAAGTAGAGGCTGTTTGCGCGCGTTGAGTCGCTTGAACTCTGTGTCCAATAAATACCATGCGTGCCACGTTGATATACCGATGATGATACGTAACCTGAATAGATAAAGTTGTTTGGGTACTTTCTGTAGCCAACGGAATCCGTTTGAGAATCATTATTGATAACCGAGTTTAGCGTGCCGGTTTCACCATTGGTATCACCAGTAGGCAGTCGCCACCCGGCAGGACAAATTGAGGTGCCGATGTTTTCAGAGTCGCTTTTACTGGCAAAATCGTTCGTGTTTGCGATAGCGGATGGCCAGTTATAGTAGGACCCATATGAATAGACGTTTTGGTTGGAAGATATCATGTCTTGTACTGCTAGGGACACGCTGTAACTGTCTTGTCGCGGGATACGATATCCGATATTGGCGCCGCTGATAATTTTCTTAGTTGTGGAGAGAGGATCCGGTGTATATAAAGAGTTTTCAATTGGCGAGTTTGTTAGAGTTGTGGACTCGGATGTCGCTAGACCCCAGAAATTGCCACCAAAGCCTTGAGCCTTTGATGAATCCGTTGAGTTTGTACTATCAAGACGAAGATTCTCAATCATCCAACAATTACCGTCAGCGAGTTTAGCAACGGCATAAACTTGGTCGTCACGGGTGTCTTTCAGGGCGGTTACATCACCGGCAGACATAGACGAACAACCAGCCCAACCCTGTAGATTACCAGCGGATTTAATCCAAACAGCGTAGAGAGTGACGTCGGCTGGGAAGGTTTGATTTAGAACTGAAGCAGAAGCCGTGATGGTTTCATTTGGACCAAAGATAGTCGCATTTGCAATGAGCGTAGACGCATTAGAGGCGTCTGGATTAATTTGAGTGGTGGACCAGCCGAGGAAGCCATAGCCGGAACGAGAATAATTTGAGGCATATAGGGTGATATCTTCGTTTTCGGCAACTTCATGACGCACACTCATTGTAGTCGTGCCAGTCGCATTATTGCCATTGTATCTAATTACAAAGGCTTCTTCCCATTGTGCATAAAGGGTTATATTGACGGTTTCGGTTGGCTGGAACACGATAGCCCTGTCTGTATAGTCAGTGCCAGTGCCGTCCGCTTTGGTATTCCATTTAACAAACTTGTGGCCGGTTTTTTCAAATTCATTAATAATACTAATTGCGTCACCACTTGATCCCGTTCGGCTAGTCATCGTGCCACCGGTTGAACCGTTACCGTTAAAGTTTACTGTAGTAGTGCCAGCAGTCATTCTAGCAATACAACGAACTGTAAAACCAGACTGTTTTGACGATGAATCTCTGGTATAAATATAAGTATCCATGGCCCATACGTCGTAGGCTGCGTTTTCGTCTTTAACAAAATTTGACCAATAAGATGTTAGTTTTCCGGCATATAAAATTGAATCTTCTTTAATGTAACCAGCTCTAGTCCAGTAGATTGGACTGCTTCTATATGAGTTTAGTGTAGTAGCGCTGATAGTAAACTGCTGTTTCATATCTGGATATCTACCGTAAAAACTTGAGCCGGTGCTTGAGGAAAGGAGGGTAACTTCATCACCGTAAGTGTATTCATTGATAGGGCCTCTTATCAGCCTCCAGCCTGCCGGACAAACTGAATCTGGCATAGCGGCATGTTCAGTAGTGTTATTAGTAACATTATTGGCTACGGCCGCACGCCAGTTGTAATAGTTGCCCGCATGTGAGTGAGCGCATGTGGAAGCATTGTCACAAGTAGTAGAATAAGTGTCATCGCTTGTTGTGCCAGAATTGTAGTAATAGACATTTCCTGGGTCATACGAATCTACGGCGGTGGCATCATTGTGCCAGCTTGAAACGTTGCCGGTCAAAGTAGCGCGGCTCGGGGTCCAGGTTTGATTAAGCGTGTTGGTAGTGTGGCCGAGATCGGTGTTGTCGTGAGTGAGAGTAACTGAAGTGCTAAGGTCAAAGTCAAGGTTTTGAGTCATCCAGACTTTACCATCAGCTTGTTTAGCAATGAAGTAAGACTTGCCATCACGCATATCTTTCAAGGTAAACTGGGTACCAGCAGTCATTGTGGAGATGACAGTGTCGTTGATATCTTGCATACAGACTGCGTCAGTGGAGGTATTGCCGGTACCAATGGTGGTAGCAGCTTTATTACAACCTTGAGTTGATGTCCAAATGGCATAGAGTGTGTTACCGGTATTAGCGGTAGTAAAGTTGATTTCATAGTCGCTACCAGCGGCGTAGGTGGTACCGCCACAAGAATAGCCACCAGCTGTAGCCACCGGAATGGTGGTACACCAGCCAGCGAAGGTGTAGTTTCGGCGAGTCGGGACTGTACTAGGTAAGGAAACGTTAGCGGCAGAGACTGACTCGCCGGTGAAGGTGCTCGGCATGTTGGTGACGATGTCGTCGTCCGTAGCGTCATCGAATGAGACTGAGTATGGGACTGGGTTGGCGGCATACTCAAGGATGAAGGTGTCGTTGATGTAGGTGCCGGATGGAATGTCAGTGTTCACTCTCGCACCAAGCACAATGGTGTAATTTTTAGCAGTGCTGTTTGCGGCAGTAGTGCGATCAAGTAGGGTGCCAGTTGAGGATGGAGAGGCCAGGAAGTTCGAGTTTGAAGCAGAGTTGTAGTAGTTTGGTTTGTAGCCCCAACGGTTGTTGTAACCGGTGCTGGAGCTAAAGGATGATTGGCTAACGGCGGAGCTAATGGACGTAATGGAGTTTGAGCCATTAATGAGAGTGGTTCTACCAGCACGAGTACTAAGTGAATAGCCTGTGTAGTTATCAGTGGAGATTGAGAACTTGATGCTATTCGCGTCTGAGCTGGCAGCAAAGACGCCAGTACTAGTTGGATTAATGGTGACTACGGCATTATCCCGCGTAGAGGTAAAAGTGATGGTGCTTGGATGAGTTGATGTAGAGGCAGCTTCGGTAGTGTCTTCTTTGAGATAAAATGGCACAACGGTGCCAGAAAGAATCGTAAAGACGATGATTGAAGAAACAAAAGATAGGGCGCGAATTTTGCTGTATTTTTTGAGAGCAAAACCCTTGGAACCGCCAAAAAGCAATTGCTGCATGAAAGCTATAAATTGCCTTATTTTTTCTCCCACTTTTGTGTAATTACCTCTTTATCTAATAATTATAGCATAAGCAAATAAAAAAAGCATTAAAAATAAGGCATTTTTTTGCCTTATTTTTTGGGTTCATTTTCCCCTGTTATTTAGTCGTCTTCTTCCACAATTTGGAGATGGGCTTCGTCGAGTTGAATTTGGTCCACTGCGGAAGGCGAATTCATCATTAGGTCTACTCCGTTACCGTTCTTCGGGAAAGCCACAATATCGCGGATGTTTTCGGTATCTTCTAGAACCATGAAAATACGATCGATGCCAAAGGCACAGCCAGCATGCGGTGGTGCACCAAATTTGAAGGCATTAAGCATGCCGCCAAAGCGGGCTTCAACGTATTCTTTGTTATAACCAAGGATGTTGAAAACTTTGTACATGATGTCTGGATTGTAGTTTCTGACAGCACCAGAACAAATTTCGTAACCATTCATGACCATGTCATATTGATCGGCAACAATAGCAAGTTTTTCTTCATTAGTTTGAGCAAGTTCCAGAGATTTTAGACCACCTTTTG
>CAZORJ010000052.1:0-4698 GCA_964582425.1 uncultured Candidatus Saccharibacteria bacterium | reverse complement strand
AGCGCATAAAGAAAGGTCATACAAAAATGCAAAATATCGACGATTTTATCGAGAGTCTCTTGGTAGACAAGGGAATTGATGTTGAGCCAGACATCAAAGAAGAATTAAAGAAAGAAATGAAAGACCGGCTTCTTAAGGAAATTAACGAAGCTGCTGTCATGGCACTCAGCGAAGAAAAAGCCGATGAGCTCGCTAAACTCGTTGATGACCCAGAATTCACCGATGAAAAGCTCACTGAATTCATTCAAAATTCTGGTGTAGATCTAACTCAAATCACAATCGACACTGCCCTGAAGTTCCGCAACTTCTATTTAGGCACAGGAGCATAAAATGGCTGGGGAAACTGTAACAAGAACCGGCGATGCAGCAGGTGCTGGCGCTACCGACTGGGATAGCCTAGCTCACGCTGAAGAGTCAGAAAAAAGCGGGTTCTCTAGTGGAGAAGCTAAACCGGCTACTCACGAAGAACACGAAGCTGGTGCCGAGAAGGAAAAATCATTTAATGAACTCGAGCTTGAACGTATTGGCCGATTAACTGGACGTGTTCCAGACGACCCTGAAGTGATAAAGCTCAATTTGGTTTTGCGCTACCAAAAATTTCAGCAATATCGTGCTTTGTATGACGGCCAAAAATCTAAACACATTATGATCCAACAAGAAACCTACGAGGATATCGCTACGGCTAAGCGTGAACTTGAGGAGGCCATGTATCTTTATGACGAAACCTTTAGAAAACGCGATGACGAAATTGCCGGTCTAACCGAAGAGCAACGTCGTCACGACATTAAGGACAAACTTCACCCAGACAAACACTTCGGCGAAGGTGAAGCCACGACTGGCAATTCTTGGGTTAAAGCCCGCATTGAACGTGGCAAAGTCTACGACGGTAAACGTGACGCAGTTGAAGAATCTCGCCAAGCCGCTGCCGACAGACTTTACGATAGTCTCGGCAAAATGTCCGAAGACATTAAAGGCGACGAAATCTTCCTAACTTACGATTTATACAAGGATCGCGAACCAGAAGGTTCGATTTCTGGTCGCCGTGATGGCTATGAAGCCGGTAAAGATGGCCTCTTTATCGTTGATAAAGACGGTCACTCTGCGCCGGAACGTCCAGTAGATTGGGCCCTTTACCCGCATGCGCCAAAAGCTGCAGAAGCACCAGAAACTGCCGATGAACCTACTGGTGAAGACGCCGGTGAAGGCGACGATAAAGGTGGTAAAGGTGGCGAAGACAAGGGTGGCAAGCCAAAAGGTGAAGACGGCGAAGAACCAGAAGGCGAAGGTGACGGAGATTTAACCGAAGAAGAACGCGCCAGACTTATCGAAGAAGAACGCGCCAAAGAACTTGAGAAAGAAAAAGCCAAGCGCGCCGAGATTGAGGCGATGTCCGAAGCCGAAAAGAACGCTAGACTAAGGGAATTACTTGAAGAAAAGGCTAAAAATGCCGAAAAGCTTAAGAAAGTTGATGAGCTAATTGAAGAATACGACGAACTTGAGAGGGAAAAAGCCGCCATTGACGAAGCTTTGGAGGCCGATATGGACACTCCGCTCGTGGCTGTGAGCGCTGATTTTACACTTGATAAGAAGGACCTCGCTCACGACATTGCCGAAAGGCAATTAAACGAAGAAACTTCTCGCGCTGGTCTCTTGAAGCGACTTTGGAAAGGCACTCTCTTCAAGAAGTATTACGAGCTAAAATACACCGACGAACTTATGGAAGGTGAACGCACCGTTAACGTTGATGGCAAAGAGCTTAGTGTTGACGAGCTAATTGCCGGCCGCAAAGATGCTGCCATCTCCCGCTTTGTTATGAGCGTTGTTGAAGATAGTGACGGTTACATCCACACCAAAGCCGGTGAAAAAATGGAAGAAGCCGACGCTGAAACAACCGCTGCTATCCGTGGTGCAGTTGAAAAATTTGCTACCGCCAAGATTCCTGAAGGCGGCAGTCTTGACGATTTGAAGCGTGAATTTGCAAACGACATGAAGCGTCTCAAAGCCGAAGCTCGTGACAGAGGTGAAGACACTGATGAGCTTATCTTTGACAACTATCTTGATGTTGCTATGCAGGCCCGTATGCGCGTTGAACATGGTATCGCCATGGAAGACGTCATGGAAGGCTTCAAGGTCGTAAGAGCCGAAGCCCGTGACGGCATTCGTACCGAAGCACACCGTGACTGCGTTGATAAAATCATCAACCGCATTGAAAGCAGCAACGCTGCTGGTCTCGTTCCGGCCGAAGTGCTCGCTATTGCATTCGGTGTGACTTCTGCGCTCACCCAAACTGGTGTTAGAGCCATTGCTGGTGCTGGCGCCGGTATCGGTGCATCAACTTTGATTTCTGGCTTAAGAGAAAGAAACCGCATCACTGAAGATCGTGCTCGTATGCTTCGTGATGTTGCTAACGGCATGAGCTACGAAGGCCAGAGTGCCGATCGTCCAAGAAGTGCCTCCGCTCGCTACGAGCAAAGAATCGGTGGCACCCTTTATGGCGTTGAAAAAGCCACTTCGCTTGCTCAAAAGATTGAAGACGCGATGAAGGCTGAAGGCGACGCCAGAAGTGAAGCTACGCTTCGCGCCATCGCTGAAGCCAGAGTTCGTATCGACTTCTCTGATGCCGAAAGAAAAGATCTCATCTCTTACTCATCCGAAGATGCCCGCGGTAAAGAAAGATTAGCTCTTGATATTGCTACCATCCGTGCCGAGAAGTCTCTATCCGAAGACGATAAGAAGAAACTCGAGGCCATGAAAGCCGAAATCGAAGAAGAATTAACATCAGGTGTTGATGAAAAAGACGCCGATTTTAGACATATGCGCACCGCCATGGCAGTTAGAAAAGCCGGCCGCACTCTCATCCTTGGTGCCAGCATCTTCCTAGTTTCTCAGGAAGCCATGGCTGCAATGGATCCAGGCAAGATTGGTATCCTCGAAAAGTATGGTATCTTTGAAAAACTTGGTATCAAGACGCCAGGTAACGCTGATAACGCCAGCGAGACTTTGCTCGCATCCGGCTTTGGTTTGAATCGTGGCGGTACTCAGTATCAAACTCAACCAATCACTCTCCGTTCGGATCAACAAGTTGAAATTGATCGCCTGCGTGCTAACGGCTACACCGAAACCCAAATCAGTGGCCCAAGCACTACGACTACAACTACCCTCCAAGAAGTTTCACCTTCCGCCTCTACTAACCAACTTCGTGCTGTTTACGATGGCTGGGCTAATAATGGCACCAGTTATTCCGATGGCAACGAGCTCGGTCTTCACGTGGGGAACGGTAACCTTTACGCCACGATGGGTGGCACTTCAACCGTGAATGGCCAAGCTCTTGATGTAGACGCACTCTCCGCTGCCGGCCGAGTTAAAGGTTACATCACAGTTGGCGGCGCCAAATTTGAAGTTGCTCCTACCAGTGGTAGCGGTGGCCTTAGCTGGGCCGAAAATGGTGTATTCACCACCACGACTGGCGAAACTATCCGCGCTATTGGCGACCATGGTGAACCGCTTTATCAATACTTTGAAGTCGCTGTTGATAATGGCGTCGATGCCGATGGCTTAACCCACATCATCCCATTAGCCACCCATGTTGGTACAAACAGCTTTAATGGTACTATGACTCAAGTCGTTGAAACCACCACAACTACTCCAGGTCTGTTGCAGTTTGTTAAAACCGTTGCTGGCAGCCCACGTGCCATCACGATGGAAGGAATCGCCTTTGCGCCTGAGACCGCTCGTACTGGTTTAGGTGCCGCCAAGGCTGCGCCAAAACCGGCCACTCCAGCCGGTCCTGCTGGCGGGCCAGCCACTGATGGTGGAGAAGCCCCGGTCCCAGCCGAACCAGTTGAGGAAGCCCCAGCTGAGGAAGCCGAAGAAGCCCCAACTGAAGAACCTGCCGAAGAAAAACCGGCTGAAGAGAAACCTGCCGAAGAAGCTCCAGCCACATCATCGGAAGGTGGTGACGGCGGTGTCGGCGAACCCGCTCCAGCCGAAGAAGGTGAACCTTCAACCAGCTCTGCTAGTGCTGAACTCTGGGCCGATGTTATGGCTCATTCCGAAGGTATTCCACCAGAAGTCTTAAGTTGGCTCAAAGAACCAAATCGTATTCGCTCTGACATTGAAGATAGTGAAGATGCTAAAAAGTACTCTGAATGGTGGGAGAAACAAGGTGAAGCCACCAGACAAGCCGTCGGTAGAGTCGTTAATCTCATCTTTAAAGCTAACAAGGAAAGCCTCTTTAATGGCGGCGATGTCATCAGCGACTTTGGTGACAGCTTCATGAACTGGATGCGCATGAACCACGGCGGCTATCTAAGCTAAACTCGTTAAAACCCATCTTCGTCAAAAACCTTTTGTTTATGTTATAATAGACCAAAGGAGTTATTGTGAAAAATAGCAAAAAAGAATACCAGGAGCGCCCTTGGCTCAAATATTATGATGAGGAGGGGATTCCAAGTAACATCGAATATCCAGATTGTTCGATGGTAGACATGGTGATGCAATCGGCTGAAAAATGGCCGGACAACGTCGCTTATTCATACTATGGGCATAAAGTGACCTATAAGAATTTCGTCAAAAAGATTGAAAAGGTTGCTCGTGCACTCAAGAACTACGGCGTCAAAGAAGGTGATCGCGTCACGATTTGTATGCCGAACACCCCAGAGGGAATTACGATGGTCTACGCCGTTAATATGGTTGGCG
>CAZORJ010000051.1:0-4833 GCA_964582425.1 uncultured Candidatus Saccharibacteria bacterium | reverse complement strand
ACCTCTGGCACCGCCATGACTGAACAACAAATCAAAGCTCTCTCTAATCTTACTTCAGACATTCGTCTCGCCTACGATGGTGACGAGGCTGGCGTGAAAGCTACCGAACGCGCTATCATGTTGGCTGGTGATCTCGGCATCGATCTCACCGTTATTTCTGATTATCGCGGCGCCAAAGATCCAGATGAGCTCATCCAAAAAGATCCGAAACTCTGGCAACAAGCCGTCGCCGAACGCGTCCCAGCTGTCGATTGGCTCCTTCAAAAGTATGAAGAAAACTTAAATCTTCGTCTTGCTTCAGATAAGAAGAAGTATTCCGATGTTGCCCTCAAACTTCTTAGCTATATCAAAGATGAAGTCGAGCGCGCCACTTATGAAGAAAAAGTCGCCAAGAAGCTCGGCATTGAGGTTGAAATTCTTCGTAAAAAAGGCACTCGTCTTGATAAAAAACTCTTAGACTCTGCCAACAACAAGTACTATAAGAAACCAAAAACTACCGTCGTTCCGGACCATATCAAAAAACTTGAGAACAGCCTTCTTGCCCTAAAAGTTTTTGGTGGCGTCACTAAAACCAAAATCCCTTTTGACGTTCCGGAGGATGAAACTAAAATTGACGAGCTAGAGCTAGTCTTTTCGAGCGACCACGAAAACATCAAAGATCCAGATTACGAGAAAGAAGCCGCCGAGCTCATGACTCGCTACACTACGGAGTATAAGAAAGAGTGCATCAAGCAACTAAATGAAAAACTCTCTGGTATCGACGAAGAATCCACCGAGTATGACCAGATACTGCGAGAGATTACCGACTTGCAAAAATCCTGAATCTAGTCTATACTTTATTCAATGAATTCTAATAGTGACGATATTTTGAGTCCAAGCGATTTAGCGCTTGATTTTGATGAACCAGAATCTTCCGACCTCGAGGGCGAAGAAGAGTTAAGTGACGAAGACCTCGCGATTACTGCTGAGAATGTCGACGCCTTTGCCGACGATTCTGTCCGCCTCTATCTTCGCGAAATTGGCAAGATTCCACTTCTCACTCCAGAAGAAGAAGCCGACCTTGCTCAGCGTATTGTTAAAGGTGATAAAAAAGCCAAAGACAAAATGGTTGAATCAAACATGCGTCTCGTGGTTTCCATCGCCAAGCGTTACGGTGGCCGTGGCCTCGATTTTCTAGATTTAATTCAAGAGGGCAATACCGGCCTTCTCCGTGCCGTTGAAAAGTTTGATCCAGAAAAAGGCTTCAAATTCTCCACTTATGCTACTTGGTGGGTTCGCCAGGCCATCACTCGTGCTATCGCCGATCAAGCTCGTACCATTCGCATTCCGGTTCATATGGTTGAAACCATCAACAAAGTTCTTCGTACTACCCGCAAGCTCACCTCTGAATTAAACCGTGAGCCAACCAATGAAGAAATCGCGAAAGAACTCGATATGGAGCCAGAAAAAGTCGATTATGTTATGCGCATTAAGCAAGACATCGCTTCTCTTGATGCTTCCGTCGGTCGCGAAGGCGACGATGAAGATTCCGTTCTTGGTGATTTTGTTGAAGACGAAGAACGTGATTCACCAGAAGATTCCGCGGCTAATCAAATTTTGAAAGAACAGCTATCTGAAATAATTGCTACCCTCACCGACAGGGAACAAAAGATCATCCGTCTCCGCTTTGGCATTGGCGGTGGTCGTCCTCATACACTCGAAGAAGTCGGCAACGAATTTGATGTTACTCGTGAGCGTATCCGCCAGATTGAAGCTAAGGCTCTATCAAAACTTCGCAAGAATAAAGATACGAAAAAACTACACGAATATTTAAAATAGGAGGTTATATGATTAAAAAAATCGCAATGTTTCTAGTAGCGCTTGTCATCGGAGTTGCCACTTTAGCGGTTCCAACCGCCGAAGTGATGGCCGACGGTCCAAGCCAACACAGTCAAACTACCCATCAACAAGTGGCCGCAGGTGATAGCGGAACAAAAACTGCTATCCTCAATAAGTGTGGCAGACAGGCAGACGATGAAGATGGTGGTGGCATCCTGTGTCTTCTCAAAGAAGGTCTTAACATCATGACCTACGTTGTTGGCGCCCTTGGCTTTGCTGCAATCGTTTGGTGTGGCATTCTCTATCTCACCGCAGGTGACAACGAAGAACAAGTCAAAAAAGCCAAACGCCGTATCTTTGAAGTAATCGTTGGCGTTGCATTATTCATCCTTGCTAATGCCATCGTTCAATGGCTCACCGGTGATGCCCCGGATACCAGTCTTATCGTCCCTCCTGTCATTTATTCTATCTACGGTTAAACCATGCGCCGTCTATTAGTTGTTTATAACCCGAACTCTTCTAACTTCGTACGCGTTAAAAACGAAGTGCTAGATAGGCTGCCGGAATTAAACGGCTTCATTATCGGTAAATTCATCATCGAAAAAGCTCCGTTCGAAAAGAACGTTAATCGCCTAATTAAAGTTCTACAAGATGACGACATCGTCTTGTCTGCCGGTGGCGATGCCACGGCCGCCGTTTGTGCAAACGCGATTCTAACCTCCGAAAAAAAGGCCTCACTTTCGGTCCTTCCTTATGGTAATTTTAATGATCTCGCGAGAACTTTAAAGACCTTTAAGCTTGATGACGTTCTGAAACACGATTTTAAAACAGTCAATCTTTACCCGCTAGATGTTGTTGCCGATGGCAAACATTGGCGCTACGCGACCTGCTATGTCACGATTGGTATGACTGCTGAAGCCGTTGAACTCTTTGATAATCAGAAGATTCGCAAAAAACTCCAAAAAGGCCACAAGAGCTCCTGGCGTTCCTATATTTATCTTGCCAAATGGTATTTTAAAAACCGTCGCAAAAAGACTTTTATTCCAGAATTCAAATTAAATGGCGAACTTCAACATAAGAAGACTTCCGATTATGCTGCCGTTAATGGCCGCTCAATGTCTCGCGTGATGAAGGGTGGGGAAGATTATCTAAAGCCAGAAATCTTCAGAAGCGAAACCGATCGCCTCGCCACTAACTTTTGGCGCCTCGTTAAACTGATGACTAAAAGTGTCCTCTCGCGTGTTCCAGGTCACGATACCAAAGGTGATGTCCTCGAATTTCTAGAACCATCTACCGTCGAGCTCCAAGCCGAAGGTGAATATAAAACCTTCGAAAACGTTAAAAAGATTGAGATTAGGAAAGCTAAAAAATGCCTGAAAGTAGTGCAAAACTAGAACAAATCATCGCTTATATGAAAGCCCACTGGCCGAGCCAGGTTAAGCCAGAGTGGCAAGTTAGTCTAAACGACTATGCCACCATTCTCCCGAAAGTGCTGGTAAATCTAACTACGGATAAAACTAAAAGTCGCAATCTCATTCGCATCGCCGGTCTTTCCGGTTCCGGTAAAACTACGCAGCTTCTTCCGGCCACCGAAGCATATTTCGAAAAAAGGGAATTAAAGCCGGTCCTCGTTGCCGCTCGCGTCTTCGTAGAATACCATCCACATTATCAAGAAATCAAAGAATTCTATGGCGAAGAAAACCTCCGCAAAATGACCGATGAGTTTTCTACTATTATGCTCTTTTTAGCTATCACTGAGCTTATTAAGGCCGGTTACGATATTATCTTGGACGTTACTTTGCTCGATCCAGCGATGGAAAAAATCCTCCAAGAAATGCTAGAAAAAGCAAAGTACAACCAAATTATCCTTATGATTGCAATTTCTCCAGTGATTACCGAAAAATTCTTAAGTGGCCGTGCCTGGCGCCACACTAAAGAAACGGAAGCAGAATTCATCCGTGCCACCAAAAAATCTCTCGTTTATTACGTTGAAAACCACCCAGATACCCACATTATCCTCTGGAGCGTCTACGATAAACCGCCGATTTTCGATGGCAAGATTAAGGATTGTTTAGAAATTTTTGAAGAATATCAGATGCGTAGCGTTTCTCCGAAAAAAGACGACGACGAGCGCCGTGATGCTAAGATTGAATACCTAAAAAACCTCTAATTACAGCTCTGGCAAAGTGATTTCCGGGAAATTCGTCCTGATATGGTCGGCATAGCCGGCATCGATGTTTTTCCATGCCTCTTTCATACGGTCAATGTCGGACGTGTCCTTAAACTGTGACAAAAACGCTGATTCAAACTCCCTTGGCACCGGACGAGACAAAATTCTCGCTTCATCCATTTGCGGATTACCCGTACCAGCAAAACAAAAGTCAATCACGCCAATCACCTTGTCGTTTTCATCAAGTAAGATATTGCCAAGGTTTAAATCGCCGTGTACCAGCTTATCCTGTTCCGTTGCCTTAATGAAATCATGATCAGCATCAATATGCTTAGCATAATGCTCGTAATCCAGCTCCTTTAAAAACTCTGACAAAGGGTATTTAACCTCTTTTGGCGCCCCGCGAAGATCGATTCCGGATAGTTCTTTGATGAATTTTGCCACGTCATAAGCCGCTCCGGTTAGAGCCGTGTGCGACAGATGGTAAATCCTGTCCCCAAGCGTATATCCTTCAATTTTTTCATGTACAGAGTAAGGACGGTGCTTCTTATCATAATAAAGCTTCATTTGCGGGGTGTAAAAACTGGTTTTGCCATCCACAAAATTACAAACTGCCGCATCCTTTACAATCATTTTTGACCAAAACGGGTTTCTAGGGAACCGGAAAAAATACGAGCCTTCATTTGTAGTAACTTCAATCACAATATTCGTCCACCCAGTTAGAATATGCTCTGTTTGAACAATTTTTTTCTCTGGAAAAGTCTCGGCAATAATCTTATCTAACGGGTCCTTGGTAGTAAAAAAACTCACCATATATATATTATATCATGTTATACTTAAGATAT
>CAZORJ010000050.1:0-4883 GCA_964582425.1 uncultured Candidatus Saccharibacteria bacterium | reverse complement strand
TCCTAGCATGACGAATTTGTACTAGATTTTTGTCCATTTATCTCCTTTCAAATGGTTTTTTCCTTTTTCCGTTATCACCCGGCCTCGCGGCGTTCGCGCTAGAAGGCCAAGCTGTAATAGATACGGTTCGTAATAATCCTCAATCGTCGTCGCTTCATCCCCAGTTAGCGCCGCGATTGTGGTGAGACCAACCGGACGGTCCCCATAATTATCATACATCAGTTTCAGCATATTTCTATCCGCCGGATCGAGCCCCAGATAGTCAATTTCCATAAGCTCCAATGATTTTTCCGCAATCACCTTATCAATAATTCCATCTCCATTCACATCTGCATAGTCGCGCACCCGCTTAAACAAACGATTCGCAATACGTGGCGTGAGTCTTGATCTCTTCGCGAGCAGCTCCGTCGCATCCGGGCTAATCTCGGTATTAAGAATCCCGGCCGTCCTACCAATAATCTGTTCAATCTCTGGCTCTTTATAGTATTCAAGTCGGTGAATAATGCCAAACCTATCGCGAAGCGGCCCCGCAAGCGAACCAGTTCTTGTGGTTGCGCCAATCACTGTAAAATGCGGAAGATCCAGCCTTACACTTCTCGCCGCCGGCCCTTTACCAATTACAATATCTAGCTTATAATCTTCCATCGCCGCATATAAAACTTCCTCTACTGCTCGGCGTAAACGATGTATTTCATCAATAAATAGCACGTCGCCATCTTTTAGGTTAGTCAAAATTGATGCAAGATCCCCGGCTCTCTCAATCGCTGGACCAGAAGTAACCCTAAGCGACGCACCCAGTTCGTGCGCAATTACTCCCGCCATCGTGGTCTTTCCTAACCCTGGTGGACCATATAATAATACGTGATCAAGAGTAGAGCCGTCGTTACGTTTTTTAACAGCATCAATTGCTAGTTTAAGATTATTCTTGAGATGCTCCTGGCCGATGTATTCCTTAAAAGTCGTTGGACGAAGCGAAATCTCAATTTTCGCCTCTTCAGAGTCGTCAGATGCGGTCGGTTCCACTAACCTCTCAATTGCCATATATATATTATATCACAATATAGAGGTAGAGGCTTTTAGAATAGCTTTCTAATCTTAGAACGAATGATTGGCATCATCCCCACCATCACTGTAACGCAAATGGCAAAGCTCGCGATTATCGCCATCGGGGTTTTCTCTTCAGTAGAATTCTCACCGTCATTAGTAAACTTACCGGTATCTGGAGCGCCGGTGTGAGGTACTGCCGTGTTAGATACGGTCAATCTTGCATATGCAGAGCGGCCACTTGTAAACGTCGCCTGCACCACGTGCTCACCTTCTTCAAGCGTATCAAGATATTCACTTGGAAAAGTAATCACAAACCCGCCTTCTTCGTCATCATAGTCAATACTAATTCCAGAATTCTCAGAAACTGGCTCGTCATCAATCATTAAGATTACAATCTCGCCGTCTTCATCTGGTGCCTCAATCTTTAGAATTCCTTCTTCTTCGCTTTCTACCTCGTGCTCGTCACCCTGAATCCAGTTAGCTTCAATCGCCGCGCGTGAACGTGCTACACAACGAATCGGCACGAAGTCTTCATCAGCATAAAGTCCCCTATAGTAAGCATCATCACTATCATAAAAACCAGCAGTTCCTTTAAGAGGAAGCCTTATAAATTCCGTTACATCCGTTGAATCATCACCTTCACCGGAAGCATCCATAGTTTCAGTAAAGTATTCCCTAGTCCAAAGCGCACCATAAGAACCAATATCTGACACGTTAACACCAGAAAGATTAAAGAAAACTGGAGAGCCTACTGGGTCTATCGTCCATTCACCACTTTCATATGAATAGTATTCCTCAGCTACTTCTATAAAGCTCGGTATATAATTACTTGCAACTTCTCCCCTATATTCACCAGATAATTTCGGCAACGTCCAACCTGCCGGACAAACCGATTGATCCGCTTCGCCTCTGTCATCCGTGTACGCTTCACGACCATCCACTGCCGTCGCTGCTAGCCAGTTATAATAATTACCTAAATGATAGTGACGATCACCAGAATCCGAGGTATGCGGTATTGTGTAGCTGGACGCATCCGTTACCGTATCCGGTTCCTGATTATATGATATTGGTGTTTCAGATGTTGCAAATGTGCCATCCCAATACAAATCCCCCGGATCAACTGAATGCTGGAAACCATATAAATCAGTTGTGGCAGACTTTGCTTCTTTTATTGTTTCGCTCATCAACTCTAGGAACTCTTCCATGTTTAGTGTTGATTCGGCCGGCTTCCAAACACTAGGAATATCCGTATCGTCCGGAGTGTAAGTTCTGTCAGAATCAATATCAAAATCAAGGTTCTGCGTCATCCACACATTGCCGTCAACTAATTTTGCGATATAATACTTCTTACCATCACGCGCATCCTTTAACTCGTACTGGCGCTCTAAGACCATACTTTCCTTAACAGCATTATTCATATCTTGCATACAAACTGCTTCGCTAATGGTCTTTGCAAACACATTACAATGCAAACTCGCCGCATGTACGTCAATTGGTTTAGTAATAGTAAATACCCCCAGTAGCACCGATGGAATTAGTAGCATTCCCGCTGATACTACGGTGAAGGCAGGACGTTTATGATTGTGGAGACTCATCCTTATTCCTTTCTATTTTTTAATAAGTTTTTCAACTCTATCACGAACAACCGGCATCATTCCAATCATTACAGAAATACCAAGTGCTAAGCTTGCAACTAATGTAGTTGTTACCTTCTCTTCTACAGACATTCCCCCGTCACCAGTAAACTTACCGGTATCTGGAGCGCCGGTGTGAGGTACTGCCGTGCTGGACACAGTCAGTCTTGCATATGCAGAGCGACCACTTGTAAACGTCGCCTGCACCACATGCTCACCTTCTTCAAGCGTATCAAGATATCCACTTGGGAAGGTAACTACGAACCCGCCTTCTTCATCGTCATAATCAATACTAATTCCAGAATCTTCTGAAACCGGCTCATCATCAATCATTAAGATTACAATCTCGCCGTCTTCATCTGGTGCTTCAATCTTTAGAACCCCCTCTTCTTCGCTTTCTACTTCGTGCTCGTCGCCCTGAATCCAGTTAGCTTCAATTGCTTCACGTGAACGTGCTACGCAACGAATTGGTATAAGAGTATTATATGCAGAACGTTCCCTAACATCTGCATAATCATCATTATAACGAAGAGCAAAACCTGCGAGTGGATCTCTCCCAACATTAGAAACCTTTTCAGTACTATTTAATGGTACTAATGGCTCTTCTACGGTGCCAAACGATTCATACTCTCTCGTCCAAAGTGCACCTCCATAGCTTACTCCATCCATATTCCAACCAGAATAATTTAGAAATAGTGGAGCTTCGTAAGGAGGATTATTCCATACCAATTCTCCATATTCTTCATCATATGTCATATAATACTCAGCTAACCCTCTAAAGCTTGGAGTTTTATCCTCGCTACTAGCCGCCTTCCTACTTCCTTTTCCGCCGCTTAACAGTTCACTACTATCGGATACAGCAGGCAAAGTCCATCCGGCCGGGCAGATTGATTGATCTGCGCTTCCGTATTCGTCCGTAAATTCCGTACCGTCATCTGAGGCAACTGCCGCTACCCAGTTATAATAATTACCTAAATGATAGTGACGATCGCCAGAAGGTAAAGTATTCTCAATTTCGTACTCAGGCACTGCTTCAGTTACATCGTCTGAGTCTGATTCAGGCAATATAGCAGGAATACCATTCCAATACAAATCACCTACGTCAACCGAATACTGAACATAATCGCCAGCCGATTCTTTAGAAAGCTGAGACGCATTCTTTTCAGGGTTGTCGCCTCCTTCACCACCACCGCCATAGTATTCATCAACAAAATCATCAAACCAAACCGTAGAACCATTTGGTGTCCAGCGATTCTTAATATCCGTATCATCCGGTGTCAAAGTCACATCCTCATCAAGATCAAAATCAAGGTTTTGTGTCATCCAAACATTGCCGTCTGCCATCTTCGCAATGTAATACATCTTGCCATCACGCGCATCCTTTAGCTCGTACTGGCGTTCCATCACCATACTTGTTAACACTTCGTCATTCATATCCTGCATACATTTGGCCTCAGCAATCGTCTTAGCCAGGATATTACAGTTTGAAGCTGCCGATGTAGGATTAGCTTTATTAATATATAGTGCACTAACAATCAGTGCTGGCGCCGCTAAAGCACAAAAAGATACAGCGGCAAAAGTATGTTTTTTAATGTGGAGACTCATATTTTTAACCTGTTATGTTTTTATTTTGACCTTTTGTGGTTTAAGTATAACCGTTTTTAACAAAAAAGTCAATACTTTTCCCTAAAATAATTCAGCAAAAATCCTGAATTAGCACTATTGACAAATGAGTGCCAATTTACTACAATAGAGATAATTAGCACTCACATATAACGAGTGCTAGACATATTAAAGAAAGTGAGGATAACAAATGTCAAAAATCATTGGTATTGACCTTGGAACCACTAACTCTGCCTTCGCATACATGGTTGCCGGCAAACCAGAGGTGATTACGAACGCCGAAGGCGATCGTACTACTCCATCTGTTGTTGCTGTCACCAAGAAAGGCGAACGCCTCGTCGGTAAAGTTGCCCAACGTCAACGTGTTACTAACCCAAAGAACACTATCTATGGTATTAAGCGTTTAATTGGTCGTAAGTTTGATGACAAAGAAGTCCAGCGTGACCTCGAAATCAGCCCGTACAAAATTGTCAAAAAAGGCCAAGGTGTCGCTGTCGAGATGGATGGCAAAGAATACACTCCAGAAGAAATCTCCGCAATGGTCCTTTCTAAGATCAAAGCTGATGCAGAAGCCTTCCT
>CAZORJ010000049.1:0-5040 GCA_964582425.1 uncultured Candidatus Saccharibacteria bacterium | reverse complement strand
AGTTTTGCAAATTGCCAGAAGATTTAATCCAAACTGCATATAACGTCACAGTTGCCGGTGCACTTACACCCAGAGTAGTAGAGTTTACAGTAATAGTCTCGTTCGGACCAAAGATCTTCGCATTGCTAATTAAGGTCGCAGCGTTTGCTGCATCCGGATCAATCTGGGTAGTAGACCAACCTACAAAACCATACCCATCCCTTAGAACATCATTATCATACAATAAGACTTTGGCGCCACTCGCAATTCCAGAATGAGCATAAAGCGCCATGCTCGTGGTCGTAGTTTCGCCATTACCATCATACTGGATTACATACGCTGGAGCCCACTGCGCATAAAGTGTAGTAGCGGATTGCGGTGTATAAGAAGTAGTATAACTCGTACCAGAGCCATCAGATGATGTATTCCACGATACAACCACCATATCGTTTTTCATAAACGCAGTCGTTATAGGAAGGGTCATAGAAGTATTTGCCTCACCATAGACAATTTCATATTTACCGCTACCATCATTTGCGCTCAAAGTAATTGGAATCGAAGTGGCGCGAATACACCTGACAGATTGCCCCCAAATCTTTTGCCCGTAAGAAGCTACTTCATAAATATGTTGGCTACTGGTGTCAACTAAGTGGAAGTAATAAGAAACAGCGGCATCACCATCATTGGCCGATCTCGAAACATAACTATTATTCGTACCGCGTCCAATGATACTCGTATACTGAAGCGCACCGGAATAAACAAAGTTATTTGGATATTCTCTTATCTTAGCGCTAGTGTCTAAGAGAGATCGCAAAGTATTAAACTGCTTACCACTCGTAGATGAGCCTGCCGTTGGCAACACCCAACCAGTCGGGCAGAGCGAAGAGCCAGCGCTCTCAGAAAGACTGCCTAAATTCATGATGCTGGTGTTCGCCATTGCGGCTGGAAAATTATAATAATTACCATATGAATAAACATTCTGTCCATATGAAACCATATGACTAACCGTATTAGCAGTGTTATCATTGTTATATTTAGGAAAACGATATTGCTGATAATCACCAGAAATGAAGTTCTTACTAGTAGTTCTAGGGTTAATCGTGTAAAGCGGAGTATCTACTGTGCTTTGGCTAAAGTTTGTCGTTGACTCGGATAAACCGTTAAATACACCACCAACGCCTTGCATCTTTGCATAATCTGTTGAGTGGTCGTCATTTAACCTTAAGTTCTCAATCATCCAACAATTACCATCCGCCAGCTTTGCAACAGCATAGACCTGATTGTCACGTGTATCCTTAAGCGCAGTGACACCACCTTGCGCAAGTGAAGAGCAACCAGACCAATTCTGAAGATTACCGGCCGACTTAATCCATACCGCATAAAGAGTCAGGTCACCAGAAATAGTCGACGGAAGTGTAATCGTCTGGTTTGGGCCATAAATCGTGGCGCTAGCAATCTGAGAAGCGGCATTGCCCATATCCGGGTCAATTTGCGTAAACGACCATCCGAGGAACCCATAACCAGTGCGCTTATAATTTGAAGCATAAAGTGTAATATCCGAACCCGCAACTGCTGGTTGAGCAATAATCATGTCCGAACCACTATCGGCCATATTGCCATTATAACGAAGCCTGTAAGAATTATCCGCCACACAACGGACTGATAAACCAATGTATCTATTAATCCCACCAGATATAGTCAATTGAGTAGAGTAAAAGGACTGTGTCGCCGCAGATGTAGTCGAAGTAACATTGTGCGCCCAATAATAACCACGCGTGTTACGATAAGCTGTTGATGTCCCATTATAATATCCAGAATAAATATAATTAGTTGGGTAAGTGCGCCACCGATTTGACATCACCTCACCAGTGATAGAAGTATTCGCGGAAAACGAAGTTACAGTTGAACCGCTAAGAGAATAACTTAGTTTACGGTATGAGTAATCTTCACTATAACTCGATCCGGAATGAGGCAACATCCAACCGCTCGGGCAAATCGACGTATAATAACCCTTTGAAGTGTCCGAATCATTCAAATCTTCAGTATTTGCCTTCGCAGCTGGCCAGTTGTAATAATTACCATACCCATACCACTGAGACTTATTATTGTTATTTGTCGCACTGGTTTCGAGCAAAACTCCGCTTGAGTTAGCGCCACCAGCATTTGTATTATTATTATTGTAACGTGGTATACGGTTAATCTGATTATCACCAACAATATTAGTGGAATTATATTTGGAGTTAGGATAGAAATCACCATTACTGAATGAATCCTCTGAATTAGCTAGACCACTAAATGAACCGCCAAAACCCTGCGCTTCCGCGGAACTATTTGAATAGGTCGCGTTTAATCTTAAGTTCTCAATCATCCAACAATTACCATCAGTTAGTCTAGCGATAGCGTAAGTATTTCCGTCTCTCGAATCTGTTAAAGCAATCACGCTACCAGGTGTAATAATATTATCAGAACGAGTAGCGGCAGTTAAGCTACTACAACCTTTCCAGTTCTGAATCGTACCAGAAGATTTTACCCACACTGCATAAAGAGTGATACTACTTGGCACATTTACACCAAAAGTATCATAATTAGCTGTAATAGTTTCATTAGGACCATAAATCTTAGCAGCGGCCATCAAGGCAGCGGCATTTGAGGCATCTGGATTAATCTGCGTGGTTGACCAGCCCGCAAAACCATATCCAGTTCTAAGATAATTTGGTGCATAAAGAGTAATCACGTCATTATTGAGCGCTATATGATTCACGTTCATTAGAACATCGCTTGTCGCATTATTGCCATTATAAACAATTTCGTAAGCCGGTTCCCAAACCGCGTATAGATTGACCGTTGTAGTAGTATCAGGAGCGACCCGAACCGTATCAGATAACTCATAGTCAGTACCAGAACCATCCGCACTCGTATTCCACTTTATAAGTTTGTAGCTCGACTTATAGAAATTACTTTCTTGGTGAAGATTGACCGCCATGCCGCTATCAACGGCAATTATCTTATCAACACCACTTAGAGCACCATTACCATGAAAGTTTACGGTTGTAGTACCAGCAGACATCCTAGCCACACAGCGCACTGGCGCACCAGTAGAATAATCAGTATAATTCATTGGGTAAAGCGTAGTGCTATTAAATGATGTCATATTAGCCTGAACATCAGAAACCAATACCGACGAATGGAAACGACCATTGGCGCCAGCGTTTAATTGCGCGCCGTCACTAACTGATCCTGATCGGCTGAAATAAACTGGCGCTGAACGCAAACCATCTAAACCGCCAGAAAGAAGAGTGGCGTTGCCAGAAGAAACATATTTATCAACAAAACCATACAAGTAAGCAAGTGTATTAAACTCAGAATAGGTTGTGCGGGTATGACCTTGGTATAATCTCCATCCAGCTGGACAAACTGAATCTGGCATAGCAGTATAATCAAAAGACGAACCAACGACATTCTCCGCGATAGCCGCAACAGCATTATAAAAAGTGCCCGCGTTATAGTGTTTACAAGTGGAGGCATCGTTGCAAATCATTGTCCCAGTATCGGTTGAGGTTGAACCTGAGGTTGGGTAATACCAAGCACCGTGATCATACGAAACAGCTGTAGTACTATTATTCACCCAATTATTTAAATCCGTTAAAGTATCAGTGCTCGGCGTCCAGGTGGTATTTAGTTCATTTGTAGTATAACCAAGATCCGTGTTATCGTGAGTAAGTGTCACCGTAGAGTCTAAGTTATAGTTTAAATTCTGAGTCATCCAAACTTTGCCATCAGCAAGTTTTGCGATGAAATACGACTTATCATCACGCATATCCTTAAGTGTATATTGCGTGCCGACAGTCATCGTTGAAATCACTGTGCTATTGATATCTTGCATACAAACAGCATCCGTAGCTATAACTCCAGTGCCAATCGTAGTGGCGCCTTTATTACATCCATGAGTAGAAGTCCAAGTTGCATAAAGAACCACACTAGAATTATTGGCCGTATAATCCATACCAAATAACGAGCCGGCATCATAGCTTACACCCGAACAAGTCTGACCGCCGGCGCCTTCGGTAGGACGCACCGAACACCAACCGGCGAATGTATAATTACTACGAGTAGGAATAGCAATCGGAAGCGGTACCGTAGCAGCAGAGACCGCCTCCCCGCTAATTGTATTTGGCACATTATTTACGATATCGCCATCAGCATTCTTATTGAAATTGATTACATATGGCACCGCATTGGCTACATACTCAAGAATAAACACGTCATTCAAATACGTACCAGACGGGATTGACATATCGACCCTCGCACCAAGTGCAATCGTATAATCTTTGGCTGTTGAATTAGCCACCGTAGTTGCATCAAGTATTGTGGCAGTGGTTGTTGGCGAAGCCAAAAATCTAGAGTTTGAGGCGGAATTATAATAATTCGGACGATAACCCCAACGGTTATTATATTGCGTATTAGCAGCAGACGAGAATTGCGTTGAAGTTACCGACGAAGTAAGTGAATTTATACTAGCTCCACCATTATCGAGCGTAGTTTTATTTGAACGTACCGAAAGCGTATAGCCTGTGTAATTGTTTGTTGAAATCGAAAACCTAATACTATTTGCATTTGATGAAGCTGCAAACGCTCCGGTGTCGGTAGGATTAATCGTGACTGTAGCCAAATCAGAAGCAGAAACAAAAGAAAGCGTACTGGCCACCGTTGGATCATTGCCACCCTCAGCCTCAGTCTCACTAGTTGAAAAAGGAATCGCAATAAAAGTCAACATCACTCCTAATGCAAGACATGAAAAATCCATCCAAAAACGGAGCTGTCGTTGGAATTTTATTGAATACCTAATATTTCTCGCAGTACCTAAAACTCCCATAACACTTCTGCTTACCATTTTATACCTAAATAAGCATATTCACAACATTGACATACAGAGAATTATGGTCTAATTAGAATCAAAAAATCCCAAGTTTTTAATTGGGGATTTTCTGCTAAATTAACGCTTCGAGAACTGTTCTTTCTTACGAGCAGAGCGAAGACCGTATTTCTTGCGTTCCTTTTCGC
>CAZORJ010000048.1:0-5041 GCA_964582425.1 uncultured Candidatus Saccharibacteria bacterium | reverse complement strand
TATGCGTGATGGCTTTGCTAAGGCTCAAGAAATCGCAACTGAAAAAATGAAACCATTGATGGGTGGCCTCGGCAACCTCGGAATGTAAGATGCTCCCGCAGGCTCTCGTTGATGTAATTAATGCGCTAGGCATGCTTCCTGGCGTGGGCCCGCGTACCGCAGAAAGGTACGCCTACTATCTTTTTAAATCTAACTCTAAGATTTCGGAAGAGATTTCTGATGCCTTAATGAATCTCCATTCGAGAGTAAAATCATGTCCAGTGACTTTTGCATTAATTGATGCTGATGAAGAGTTGTCGCCACTTTATACCGACCCTAAACGCGATAAGACTACCGTTCTAGTAGTTGAGGAACCGCTAGATATTTACGCGATCGAGTCCACGCATGGGTATAATGGCACTTATCATGTGTTGGGTGGCGCAGTATCGCCGATTGACGGAATTACACCAGAACAGCTTCATATCAAAGAGCTCGTTAAAAGAGTTAAAGGCGACAAAGTTGAAGAAGTAATTATCGCTACCAACCCATCGGTCGAAGGCGAGTCAACGGCACTATTACTTGAAAAAGTGTTGCATGAAGAAAATCCAAAATTAAAACTCACGCGCCTAGCTCGCGGCTTGCCACTAGGTGTTGATATTTCCTATGCTGATCAAATTACAATTAGTGCGGCCTTAGAGCACCGCACTGATCTTTAGAACTTCTCTAGAGCTTTGAAGTCGACTTTAGCTAGTTTGGTTTTTGGAAGTTCTGAGATGAAACGAATCTCACGCGGTATCTCGTATTTAGCGAGATACTTTTTGTAGATATTCGTTAATTCTTTTTTAACAGCACGTTCCGAACCGCCTTCGTTTAATACGACAAATACAACCACCTTTTCACCGCGTAGCTTATCTTCACGACCAACGACGGCGCAGCTGGAGACCTGCTTACATTTCATCGTCACGTCTTCGATATTTTGCGGGTAAATATTATAGCCATTCGAGATAATCATACGTTTGAGACGAGAGCGAAAATGAATCACACCGCGATCATCCGCATAGCCGATATCGCCAGTGCGAAGATATTTTTTACCACCAACCATAATGAAGGCCTCTTCAGTTTCTTTTGGTTTGCCGAGATACTCTTTCATCACGGCAAGACCACGTACCAAAATTTCACCATCGTCACCAAGTTTGGCTTCTTTTTTGGTCTTGATGTTCATAATAATGACTTCGTTATCTGGAAGCGGATAGCCAATTACATCCGGCTCTTCGGCAACACTCTTTGGCGAGAAGATAAACCCACCGGAAGCCTCAGTAAGCCCGTAACCATTTTCAATGACCGCTTTAGATCCGTGTGCTTTCAAAAATTCGTTAATCTTTTCCTTGCTGGTCATGCTAATCATGTCGCCACCAGAGACCACAAATCTAACATTCTTAAGCCCGTCTTTTTTAAACTTTATCTTGGTGAGATATTCAAAGACGGTTGGTACGCCTACTAGAATATTAATCTTATATTTGGTGATGTACATTTTAAGCTTCTTAGCGTTAAACTGTGGGATGAGGACGATACGGGAGCCAAAGTAGAGTGGCATATGGATACAACAACCTAGACCAAAAGCGTGGAAGTTCGGCAGGAATGTCAGGTAAGCATTCTCGGCCTTTAGGAGTTCTGGTACGAGATACTTTGCGCCAAGGGTTTGGGCGTTGAAATTTAGATTTGTGAGAATTGCACCTTTTGGTTTACCAGTGGTTCCGCCGGAGTAGAGAATCACGGCTGGGTCCTTACTGTTAACTCTAGTATGAGGATTACCGATGTATTTGTCAGCTCTACTAAGGAAGCGATCCCACATGATCACATGTTGACTCTTATTGATATGGTTTTTGCGACCTTTAGTAAGTTTATAGATAATTCTGACTAATGAATCCATTGAGCGAGTTGCTGAGACCACAATCACTTCCTCAAGTTTAGTATTCTTGATGATTGCTTCAACTTTTGAATAGGTGATATCAATACAGAACATAATTCTGGATTCAGCCTGATTAATATATTCTTCAATCTCTTTTTCCGATGATAGTGGGTGAATCATGTTGGCTACAGCGCCAATTTCATTAATAGCGTAAAACATATAGATAGATTCTGGGGTGTTTGGCATACAAACCGTAACACGGTCGCCTTTTTTCACGCCAGATTCTTTCAGTGCTGCCGCAACTTTATTAATCTTTTTGATTAGGGTTTTGTAAGTGATTTGAATATCAAAATAATCTAGCGCGACGTTGTTTGGCCACTTACAAGAAGCCTCATAAACAGCGTCATACATACCGCCATCAAAATATTCGATATTCTTTGGTAATTTATCGATGTAGCCATATTTCGCGCGTTCAAGTTTCATATCTAGCTTACGAAGTACGGTCTTTATCTTACTATATACATATTCGAGCATGTTACTATTTTATCATTTTTTAGAGATTATAGTGCTATAATGTGGGTATGGACAAAAATTTTAGGGTGAGACTGGTGTGTGGGATTGGAATGTTCGTCGTAGCACTAGTGGCTTTATATACGTTCGACGGAATTCCATTTAAAATCATTTACGGACTCTTTGCCGTAGTCTCAGCCATAGAATTAATCTCTTTCTTCTGGAGAAAAAACAGTTGGTTCCATGTTATGCTGGCATTATTTGAGATTCTTTTCTTGGTGTTTAGTTCGATTTGGGTAGCCAAGACCGATGTTAGCCATATTTGGTACATTATTCTCGGCGTCTGTGGGTACGACATCTTTGCTTATCTACTAGGCAAAGCCTTTGGTGGTAAGATTTTTAAGAAATCACGCCCGTTTCCACACGTTTCAAAGAACAAAACCTGGGAAGGTACGTTCCTAGGGCTTTTAATGTCATTCTTGATGTGTTTAATCCTGATGCTAGTCCGTGACACCTTTAGCGCTGATTGGATTTATTTGCTTTGTGGCCCGCTAGCACTCATGGGCGATCTCTACGAAAGCTTCTTGAAGCGTAAATTCAAAGTAAAAGACTCCAACGAAATCGTGGTTAAAGGCAAAGTGTTTCAGATTCTCGAATATGTGGTTGGTGGCACCGGCGGACATGGCGGGTTCTTAGACCGCATTGATTCAACTGCCTTCACGACAACTATTCTATTACTAATTTCCATCCTTTAATAATATATTCTAGCCCAGAAATCACAGTAAGAAGTAGCATTGCGCCAAGGAGCACTAGGTTGATGATGCCAAAAACTTCGTTTATAAAAATCTTATTTAGTAGGACTAGAGATAAAGCGATCATTTGAACGGTGGTCTTAAGCTTACCGGTATACGAAGCTGAGATGGTGATGCCTTTTTTTGCGGCCATCATTCTAATACCATCAACGGCAAAATCGCGCACAATAATAATGGCAAAAATCCAAATTGGCACGAGGTTTTGATAACAAAGCGCGAGCAGGGTTAAGTTAATTAGCATTTTATCAGCTAGTGGATCCAGAAATGCACCAAGATCTGTCACTTGTTTATTCTTACGAGCGAGTTTGCCATCAACAAAATCAGTAATTGACGCCACGATAAAACATATAATAGTAATAATTTTAGCTGGTAGACATTCGAAGAAGATTAAGATAAAAAGTGGGATTACCAAAATGATTCTAATAAGGGTTAGAATGGTTGGGAGGTTTAGTTTATTACTCTTCTTTTTCATTAATTTCTAAATCCCGGCGGTGTTCAACTTTCCAGGCACGAATCTTAGCAAACCTAGCCGCCAAGACATCGGTGGAGTATTTGTCGCCTAACATTACGGTTTGTTCTGGCGTGAAATGATATTCATCCATGGCCTCATTAAGCTTAGTACTAAGCGGCTTTTTGGCCCACCAGACACAAGGCACATTGATTGGCTCGCAAAACTTTTGCATCATTTTTTTACGGCCGTTATTTGAAACAATTACAATCTTAATGCCGGCTTTATGACAATCCTTGATCCACTTAATCAGCTCGTCGGTTGGCTCTTTTTCAGAGTGGAGCCTCAAAGTATTATCAAGATCGCAAAGCAGGAGCTTAACCCCTTCCTTTTTCAGAATTTCTGGGGAGACATCTTCAAATTTTTCAAATTTTTTGTCTGCACGAAAAACGTTCATGCAATAATTTTAGCACAAAATACTGATATGTTATAATTATTAGTATGTATAAGGGATTCACGGATTTTATTAAAGATAAAAACAAGATTTGCATTATCCAGGCTGAAAACCCAGACGGTGATTCGCTTGGCTCGGCTTTTGCACTTGATTATTTGCTCTCCGACAAAGAGGTTTCTTTATATTGTCCAGTAGATATCCCAAAATATTTGCACTATTTTGCTGATTGGTCTAGAGTCACGAATGAGTTCGATTACCGCGCTGATGGCTACATTATTGTAGACACGGCCGCTGAGGTGCTACTTTCAAAACTACTTGATGATTCTGCGATTAAGAATCGTTTGTATTCGGCACCGGTACTTGTGATTGACCACCACGAAACAGAGGATGACTTAAATTTTGAGCACGAAAAGATTATTGAAGTCCGTCCGGCCTGCGCCGAGCTGATTTACGAGATTGCCGTAAGCGAAGGCTTAAAGGTTGATTTAGATGCCGCGGAAGCCATTTTCCAAGGAATACTATCTGATACGCTTGGTTTTACTAGCTCTTCTGTTACGGCACGCACCTTTGAAATTGCGTCAGAATTAACTAAGATTGGCGCTAGTGCGGCCGAGCTCGAAGAGCGTCGCCGCGAGTTCATGAAGAAATCACAGCGCATTCTTGATTATAAAGCCGATCTTATTAAGCGCATCGAGTACTCGCTTGATGTCGAACTCGCTACCGTACATATTCCTTGGGACGATATCCGTGAGTTTTCGGATGAATACAATCCAAATGTGTTGATTTTAGAAGAACTCCGCTTGGTTGAGGGCGTTAAGGTAGCAGTAGCCGTTAAGACTTATCCAGATGGTAAAGTAACGGGCAAGATTCGTTGTGCCGCTGGTGCTGGTATTGCCGACAAAGTTGCCGGATATTTTGGTGGTGGCGGT
>CAZORJ010000047.1:0-5075 GCA_964582425.1 uncultured Candidatus Saccharibacteria bacterium | reverse complement strand
GGAAAGATGATGTCGACGTAGACTACGCCATCTATGGCGGCAGCGAAAAAAACGAACGACAATACGTCTCGCAGACCGAAATCAGTAAAGAAAAGATCGAAAGAATCAAACAAAGAAAAATAGGTATGGTTGCATTATTCAGCCAAGAACAAAAGGTTTAGAAAGGGAATTACCGATGTAATATTCAAGCCATAAATTACAAAAACCGAACATTCAGTTCGGTTTTTTCTTTATCAGGTTTTTTAGAATAGTCAAAAAAATGCCAACATTTATTTGCTAATTTTTAAAGCTTATGCTAAGATGAGGGGAGAAAGGTCATCATTAATCTAAAAAAACTATATGGAAAACTATTTCATTGAGCGCGATACTCTGGAAAAGCTCCTAGATCCGATTATCGCCCAAAAATACCCAAATCAGTCACCTGAAGAAAAAGCCAAAATTCAGGATGAAAATGTTGGTAAACTAGACGACGCTATTTTGGAGTCGTTACTGGGAGGTCTGACTAAATCGCAACTCGATGAGATAAACCTCATGTTTGATCAAGAAGAAGGTGATCCAGATGCCTTCCGCACATTCTTTAAGAATGCCGGCATCGATGTCGAAGCCAAAATAACCGAAGCCGTTCAAAATTTCGGCTTAGAATTTTTAGGAGGTGAAAATGCCTAGCCCAGAAGGCGCCCCAAGAGGCGATGAAATCCCACCAGCAGAAACCACCGAGACTCCACCAGAAGAAGTCGTCGAAGAAGCTCCAGTCGAAGAGGCTGAGGCTGTTCATGACGAATCCGAAACAATGGGCGAAGCCGAACGCAAAACCTATGAAGGTCGTGGTGAAAAAGTCTTAACTGCCGAGCGCCGCGCCGAGTTAATGCGCCGTCGTGAAGCAATTATTGAGAGACAAAAAGAAATCGAAAAAGAAATCGCCATGCTTCTAGAAGCTGGCGCAACGATTAGTGATGCCGAAAGATCAAAAATTGAAGATAGTATAGCTGAAACCGCTGCCGAAGAGGCAGATGTTGATACCACCGAAGAGGCCGAAGCCCCAGCCGGAGCAGCTGGTGCCGCCACCGAAGGTACTTCAGCCGAAGGAGCCCACGAAGAAGCTCCAAGCCACGAAGCGGTCGAAGAGGCTAAAGGTCGTGCCAAAAAGAACCGTGGCTTCCGCCGCTTTGCCGCCGCCGCTTGTGCAATTATTGCCGCTCTTGGTATTGGTTTCGGTATTGGTTCCGCAGGGGGTAATAAAAAGAACAACGACCCATCTAGTGCAACTGGTACAGATCCAGCCGCCATCGTTACTATGGCACCAGGTGCTACCGAAGCCGGCGCTCCGGGCGCTGCTGCCGAAACTCACGAAAGTGAAAGAGGTATTTATGATGGTTATGGCGAAAAAGGTATGTATCTCTCTGAACATAAGACCAGCTCTGTCGCATTCGCTAACGCTACTGAAGTAGCCGAGGTCTGTGACTTTGACGAAGTCGAAATGATTAAATATACTGCCCATAACCAAGTTGAAAGCTTCGCTGACTACTTGGCTAACTTACCAGAAGAACTTCAACCAGAAGAGTTTAGAGGTCTTAGTATTCTTGAAACCGAAGCTCGTCTCGAAAGTCTCAGCGATGAAGACTTTGAAGCTCTCGAAGGTCAATTCGGCTCCATTATGGATAACGCCTTCACGAGAAGGGTGACACTAAATGGTACCTACGACAACGCCTACATGAGAGTCAAGAATCCTGGTGAAGCCATTACTCACGAAAACATGGAGCTTGTCCGTTGTACAACCGAAGAACACAATCTTGAAGTCACTCAGTTCTACTGGGTTGATGCCAGTGGTCGTGAGATTGGCCATATGACCGTTAAAATCACTCCAACCACTGACGAAAAAGGCCTGGATACCTTTAGAGGTTGTGAACAAGTCGTTACCCAGGGTGAAGGTGATATCTACGAGGGTATGCCAGAAATCCCAGCACCACCAGAAACTCCACCTGAGACTCCACCGGAAACACCTCCAGAAACTCCACCTGAGACTCCACCGGAAACACCTCCAGAAACTCCACCTCTCACACCAAAGGACCCAGCTCAGGAAATCGAACACGCTGGCCCAGATGTAACCCCACTTGAATTAGATGAAGAGGTTACCCCGCCAACTACCATTGAACAAGATCAACAGGGCTTTGAAGCTATTGAGCAACAAAGGCAAGAAGACGCCGCCCGTCAAGCCGAAGCCGATAGGGTCGCTGCTGAACAGGCTGCCGCCGAACAGGCTGCCGCCGCTGAAGCTGAAGCGAGACGCCAAGCTGAGGCTGAAGCCGCTGCCCAACGTTCAGCTGAACAAGCCGCCGCTGAAGCTGCCCGTCAAGCCGAAGCTGACCGTGCCGCTCAAGCTGCTGCTGAACAAGCCGCCGCTGAAGCTGCTGCCCGTCAAGCTGCTGAACAACAAGCCGCCGCTGAAGCTGCTGCCCGTCAGCAAGCTCAAGCTGAAGCTGATGCTGCCGCTCAGCAAGCTCAAGCTGAAGCCGCTTCTCATGCCGATGACGGTGCTGGGGAACGTGCCGGATTATTTGAAAGTGGTGATTTTTAGGAATAACTAGAAAGGAGAAAGATGAGCAAAACTAATATCAAATCTAAACACGGAAGGATAAAACTATTATTAGCTTCAATCCTTACCGTACTGGTTGCCATATTTGGCTTCGGTGGGACGAAGGTTTTGGCTTGGGGGCCATCCAATCGTACTACCTATACCAATGACAACCCAGCTCCATATGCAACTTTCAATTCCATCACCAATAACGCTGCTGTCGGTGACGAGCGTAACTTCGTTCGCGTCCGTGAGCTTGGTAATAACACTAAATATTCCGATGAAGTTGAAGTTACCCCAGGTAAAGAATATGAAGTATATATTTACTATCACAATAATGCCGCTACTAACACCAACCAAAGTGGTGTCGGTGTAGCAACCGCCGTAAAAGCATCCTCGGCTTACCCGACCGTGCTTCATACAAACGAGCGAGGAATGATTAGTGGCATCATCTCTTGGAGTTACGTTGAAAACACTACTTCTGCCGCTAAAGAAGGTCAGGTTTGGGATGAGGCTTACCTCACCACTAAAACCGACGGCGTAGTAATGCGTTATAAAACCGGTACGGCCACCATCCACAACGGCGGTACGGCCAACGGTTCAGTCCTTTCAAGCGATCTCTTTACCACAAATGGTACATTCCTAGGCTACAATAAATTAAGCGGTGTGCTCCCGGGTTGTGCGGAGTATTCAGGTTATATCACCTATACTCTTGTTGCCGAAAAGACTTCCGCAACGTTAGATAAAAAAGTTTCTCTAGATGGTACTACTTGGGTAGATACAGTCAATGCTAAACCAGGCGACTATGTGACCTACAGAGTAAAATTTGAAAACACCGGTAATACCAACCTCACGAACGTCATCTTCAAAGACGTCCACGACAATGGTCTTTCACTCCGTACTGGTAGCACCAAAATCTTTAACACTGCCAATGTTAACGGTAAAACCATTGATGATATTCTAGACATCAGTGGTTACAACACTGGTGATTTAGCAGCTGGCGCTCTAGTCCAGGTCATCTACCAAGCTCAAGTTTCTACCGATGAAGCCTACTGTGGCAAGACTCTTAAAAACACTATCACTGCAAGCTACAATTCCAACCAAAATCAAAAGGATTCAGCCAACGTAAAGGTTGTTTGTGAATCAAAGCCAACTCCAGAACCAGAACCTGAACCAGAACCGGAGCCGGAACCGGAGCCGGAACCAACCTGTGCCACTAATCCAGAGATGGAGGGTTGCCAGGAAATCCCAAGCACTGGCCCTCTTGAAGTGGTACTTGCAGCTGTAGTAGTTGCCGGTATCCTCGGTGGCGGTTTCTATCTATACAACACACGTAAGACTTTGAAGACCGTCGAAAGCGCAGTTAAGGGCGAAGACAAGCACAAAGAGAAATAACTCTTGTTAAATACCCCTAAATGTGATAAAATATCCTAAGTAATTTAAAGGATTAATATGAAGAAAGCAGTTATCCTCGTTGGCGGGAAGCAATATCTCGTTGAGGAAAAAGAGACCCTACGGGTGGACCTCCTCCCGGAAGGAACCAAAGAGCTCGAAACTGATGCTTTACTCGTAATTGATGGCGACAAGACTACTGTCGGCACACCTACAGTAAAAGGCGTAAAGGTTTCAGCCAAGGTGAAGGCCGCAGAAGTTAAAGGTGACAAAGTTCGCGTCATTCGCTACCACAGCAAGAAGCGCGTCCACACCGAAACTGGTCATCGCCAAAAGTATTCCGAAATTGAAATCACCAAGATCGGTTAACAAAATAAGCCCTACCAAGGGCTTATTTTTGTGTTATAATAATAAGCAGTATGAGTGCGAAGGTAATATGTGTTACTAACCAGAAGGGCGGTGTTGGCAAAACCACCACGGCGGTTAATTTATGCTATTATCTCGCAAAAGACAAGCGTAAAACCCTCTTAGTTGACTTTGACCCACAGGGGAACGCAACATCCGGTCTCGGCATCGACAAAAACGACGGCTCTCTCGAAAAGACTATGACCGAAGTTATCCTTGGTACCGCCAACATGGCCGACGCCATCAAGAACACTGCCTACAAAAACTTCGATATTGCCCCAACCACTCCAGAACTTGCTAACGCCGAAGTTGAAATTACCGGTATGGCGCGCAAGTTTGTCCGTCTTCGCGATGCTATTCGTCAGGTTGCCGATAATTATGACTACATCATTATTGACTTACCGCCATCCTTGTCGCTTCTAACTGTTAACGGCATGATTGCCTCAGACTACTTATTATTGCCAGTCCAGACTGAATTTTACGCCCTAGAAGGCGTTGCGCAGCTTCTAGAGTCTATGAAGCTCGTCATGAAACAAGCTAACCCGAATTTAAAGCTTCTTGGTGTCGTTGCAACCATGTACGACAAACGTACCTCTCTTTCATCCCAAGTTCTCGCCGAAATCAAGAAATACTTTAAAAATCTTACCTTTAAGACTACAATTCCACGTAACGTTCGTCTCGCCGAGGCCCCAAGCCACGGTGTGCC
>CAZORJ010000046.1:0-5138 GCA_964582425.1 uncultured Candidatus Saccharibacteria bacterium | reverse complement strand
CCAAAACCCAGTGCCTTACCGCTTGGCGACGGTCCAATACCCATATATTTTACCACAAAGCGCCAGTAGCGTCAAAACTTGACTTTTTTGGCGTTCTGTGCTATAATTATAGGAGATACACCACAGAATAGGGGGTAAAAAGCTATGGCATGTATCGGAACATTAGATTGGGCAATCAACGAGATCGAAGACGTGAAAAGAAGTTTTTCAAGGTACAAGACAAAGGCTGACTATCGTCAGTGCTCAGTCCGTGAACTTGCGGGCAAAGAGAATCTGGCGACTTTAGTCGACCGCCTTGATGAGGTTCTTGAAGTACTCGCCGATTCTCGCGACCGTAAAGCAAAAAAGCAGTACGAAGCTGCATCCACTTTATATGACAACATCCAAACTGCAATGTATTATGGTTAAGCCCCAACTAGGCCTGAGATTAAATCTCGGGCCTTTATCTTTTCTAAAAAAGCAAAAGTATTAAACTTATGTTATAATAAAAGTTATGGTAGCAAAAAGACGAAAATCATCTAGAAAACAATCTCGTGCTAGAAAAGAAGCTCCAGTTGAACATGAACTTCCAGGTGGATTCTGGCGACAAATTACAGCAATTCTTATGATAGCTCTCGCGTTCTTCTTTGTGCTGACTTGGTTCGGCCAGGGTGGATCCGTACTGAATATGGTACACAAATTCTTTGAGAGTTTGCTTGGGGTGGCGACCTTCTTCTTGCCGGCGCTCCTCGCTTACATTGGTGTTAGGATTTTAAGAAGTGAGAACAATCGTATTGCGGTTCCGGTTTATTTTGCAAGTATTTTAATGATTCTTTGGGTGGCTGGTATTGGTGCAATTTGGAACAATGGTGGCTCGGTTGGTAAATGGATGAACGGCGTGTTTACAAACCTACTCGATCAGGGAGTAGTGATATTTATTTATATTGTGTTGATTTTTATTACGACGGCATTTATTTTGCAGGTTTCGCCGATTACACTATTTAAAGATACTAAAAACATGGTAACTCCGGGTAAGAAGGAGGTTGCGCATGAAAATGAGGATAAGAAACTCGGGCAAATTGAGATTAAGGTAAACTCTGGGCTTGGCGCAACGGCGGCTGCGACAGCGGCTAAAGAGCCGGCAAAGGGTAGAGGATTATTTGGCCGTGGTAAGGTACCAGAAGTGCATGAGCCACCCCCGGCAATGTCGGCGGCGGGTAAATCGGCTGAGTAAAAGGCATTAGTTTCGATGTCTGACCCTGAGTGGAAAATGCCAACAACGGCGCTACTGAGTAAGAGACAGACTCCACAGGATCCGGGTAATGTAAAGCAAAACGCATATATTATTCAAAAGACTTTCTCGGAGTTCGGTATTGAAGTGGAAATGGAGGACGCAAACATTGGTCCACGCGTAACGCAGTATACTTTGCGCGCACCGGGCGGCGTGAACCTCGCAAAGATTGCGGCACGTGATAAGGAGCTTGCTTATAATTTGTCAGCAAAGACGGTGCGTATTGAGGCTCCGATTCCAGGCACACAGTTGATTGGCGTAGAAGTGCCAAATGTAAAGCCGGCATCGGTATCACTGCGTGGTATTATCGAAAGTGAAGAGTGGAAACAAGCAAAAGATCCGTTAACGTTTGCGATTGGTAAGGATATTTCTGGTAATCCGGTGGTGGCAGACCTCGCTGGGATGCCGCACCTTCTCATCGCTGGTACTACGGGTTCTGGTAAGTCCGTGATGACGAATACGCTTATCATGTCGCTACTTTATCGTAATTCTCCATCCGATATGCGCCTAATCATCGTAGATCCAAAGCAAGTGGAAATGGTGCAATATAATGACATTCCGCACCTTCTTACGCCGGTAATTACGGATACTGCGAAGGCACTTTCGGCGATGAAATGGGTGGCAAACGAGATGGATCGTCGTTACTCATTGATGGCTGAAGAAAAAGTGAAGAAAATTGGCGAGTATAACAAAAAGATGGAAGCCAAGGCTCAGGAATTAAAGAATAAGGACGAGTCGGAGATTACAGAGGAAGAAAAGGCTAGCATCAGCAAGATGCCATACATCGTCATCGTGATTGATGAAATGAGCGACCTTATGATGCAGGCGTCAAAGGAGCTTGAACCTTTGATTGTGCGTGTGGCACAGCTTGGTCGTGCAGCGGGTATGCACTTGGTGCTTGCAACGCAGAAGCCGATTGTGAAAGTGATCACGGGTCTTATCAAGGGTAATATTCCTTCACGTATCGCTTTCCGCGTATTAACGTCGATGGAATCGCGCATTATTCTCGATATTTCCGGTGCAGAAAAACTACTAGGTCAAGGTGACATGTTGCTTTCGACCGAGAAAACCACTAATGGCCCGGAACGTATTCAGGGTGCCTGGTCGCCAGATGAGGATATTGAAAAGGTGACGAATTTCCTACGCGAGCAGCGTCCACCTAACTATAACAAAGAGGTGATTGCGCAAGCAGTGTCAATTCGCGGCATGGGTCCTGAGATGGGCGGCGCGATTGGCGACCTTGGTCGCAGATTTGACCCGAATGATCCGATGGTAAGAAAAGCGGTGGAGATTTCACTTAATAAGGGTAAATTCTCGACGGCAATGCTTCAAACTTATCTTGGTAAAGGCCATGGCTTTGTGTCTGGTCTCGCGATTTGGTTTGAAGAGATTGGTGTAATTGGACCACAGAATGGTAATAAACCACGTGACTTACTAATTTCCTCGATGGATGAATTTGACCAACTAGCGAACGCTGGTGGTGCTGATATGCCAGAAGAATACTAGAAAATACTAGAAGCGGCTAACTTTTTGTGCTACAATAAAAAGACAATATTAATATCAAGAAGGGGTGAGGGAACGGCCCGGTGACCCCCTACCAACCTAGTTTAACCAAGGTGGTAAATCCGTCCAAGAAAGGGAAGATATGTTCTACAGAACAGCGGAGAGTGTCTCTCCAAAACATCCAGATAAACTATGTGACCAAATTTCAGACGCGATTTTGGATGCGTATCTCGCGCAAGATCCAGATTCACGTGTGGCAGCAGAGACCTGTGGCGGACACGGCGTGGTGTTTGTAACTGGTGAAATTACATCAAAAGGCGATGTAGATATCCCAGCAATTGTAAAAAGAATTGCAGGTGACGATATCGAGGTTCATACAAAGATTGTGAAGCAATCGCCAGAGATTGCACAAGGCGTGGATACGGGTGGCGCTGGTGACCAAGGCATTATGATTGGCTATGCTTGTGACGAAACGCCAGAAATGCTTCCATTAGAAGTTGTCCTATCTAGAAATTTGAATGAGTTTATCTATGACAAATATCCATATGATGGCAAGACTCAGGTGACAATTGCACCGGATGGCACGATTGATTCAATTGTGGCGAGTTTTCAAAATGTGTCGAAGGCCGAACTCAAAGAGATGGTCGACAAATTTGTAAAAGATAAAGGTCTTAAGGGTAAACTTGAACTACATTTAAACCCAGCTGGTGACTGGCAACAAGGTGGTTTTGACGCGGATACGGGTCTTACTGGTCGTAAATTGATTGTTGATAACTACGGTCCACGTATTGCGATTGGTGGTGGTTGTTACTCTGGTAAGGATCCATCTAAGGTTGACCGTTCAGCGGCTTACATGGCACGCAAGATTGCAGTGGATTATCTTAGAAAGCGTCATGCGAAAGAAGTATTGGTGCGTCTAGCATATGCAATTGGCAAGGCAGAACCACTTGAACAAACAGTGATTGTGGATGGCAAAGCAGAAGAAATCGAAGGGTATGATCTCACCCCGCGTGGCATCATTAAATTCCTCGATTTGAAGCGTCCAATTTACGAAGAGACCGCAAGGTATGGTCATTACGGCCATAAGTTTGATTGGGATAAATAATTAAGTATTTTACTTATGGTTTTACAGAGGCGGAAAACTAGACATTTTTCCGCCTCTATGCTATAATGTACCGGTAATATTAGCTCAGCAAACGGTAATTCATTCGCGTTTGCTTTAACCAAAGGAGTCACATGAAAGAATACGAACTTTCAATCCTATTTCATCCAGATCTTGAAATGAATCTGGATCCAGTCGTCAATAAGGTGAAAAAACTTATTGAAGACAACGGCGGTAAAATCACCAAAGAGGAAAATGACGGCAAGAAACGCCTAGCATATTCCATCAATGGTCAAGATTTTGCTGTGTATTACTTCATTGACGTTGAACTCCCAGCTCAGGCTCCAGCCAAGCTTTCGAGTGTTCTCAACATTACCGATGAAGTTCTCCGTTACCTTCTCGTTCGTGTAGACGAGCGCAAAGCAAAGTATGCTTCTCGTCGCAAGGAAAAAGAAGAGGATTCGACAGAAGAAGAGTCTAACGAAAAACAAGGAGAGTAATTATGCGCGGATTTTCCAAAGCAATTATCACTGGTAATATCACCCGTGACCCAGAACTTCGTACCACTACTGGTGGTTCGTCAGTTTGTAGTTTTACAGTAGCCGTTAACCGTAATTATCGCGGAACTGATGGCGAACAAAAAGAAGAAGTGTCGTTCATCGACTGTTCGGCTTGGGGTAAGCTTGCTGAAACGATTGCACAGTACGGCAAAAAAGGAAATGGCGTACTAGTTTCAGGTCGCTTGAACCAGCGTGCGTGGGAAGATAAAAACGGCAATAAACGCTCAAGTGTTGAAATCGTAGTTGAAGATTTTAACTTTGTAGGCGGAAAAGACGGTGGTAATGCTTCGGGCAGTTACAGCGCTCCGGCAAATAACCCATCACAGGAAGAAAACATTCCTGATGATATCCCGGAAGAAATTGAACTTGATGAAGTTCCATTTTAATAAATTAAGCGAAGGAGATGCAAAATGAAAAGATTGAAAAATGATCCAAATCTTTATTTCGACTATCGTGATACGAAGACTTTGCAACGCTATATTGATGCTTATGGCCGAATCGAACCAATTTCAAAGACTGGTCTTTCAGCAAAGCAACAACGTCAGCTCGCAGTAGCAATCAAGCGTGCACGTCATCTAGGACTTTTACCATTTGTATCAAATAATTAAGGAGTAAAGAATGTACGGACCAACAGATCTAAAGAAAAATACTCTGATTACTTTAGACGGCCAGCCGTATAAAGTGGTGGAGTACTCCCAAAAAG
>CAZORJ010000045.1:0-5192 GCA_964582425.1 uncultured Candidatus Saccharibacteria bacterium | reverse complement strand
GATATTGAGCTCATTCGAAAGATGCTGCAAATCTAAGCAGCTGTAGAATTCGCCCGCCGGCCTTAGTGCCGGCGGTTTTCATTAAAAATCCCCCGAGTCTTCGGGGGATACTTTGGTTATTTAATACCAAGAATGCCGTGGAGGTAATCTTCGAATCTGACTTTAGAACGGGATAATGTGATAGTGTCCATGGTGATTTTGATGATGTAGCGCCAGCAGAAGTCGGCGGGATCACTGGGGTGGGCACATTTTGCCGTGGTGACGTACCAGTTATGTCCTTCATCTTCGAAGTGGGCGATAGTGGTTTGGTGCTCGGCCATGTCGGTGCCGAAATACGAGGCTTCTTTCTCGTCTTTGAAAGAAATCAGTCGTTTCCAGCCGCGATAGATTGACTCTGGTACCATTGCGTAACTATGCTGTTTTTGCCCCTCGGCAACTTGGGTCAGTTGATACCCAATTGTGCCGTAGAAAGCGGCGTATTCGCTCATTTTTCTAACCTCCTTTTAAGGTGCGTCTAATATTATGTCATTATAACATAATTCTTGGTTTTTTCAAGATTTAATGATGGCACTAGGGGTGGGGTCGGCGCCGAAATCGGCTTTGATATCGGCAGAAATTTCAAGAAGCTTACCTTTTTTAAGGTCTTTTAAGTCAAAAATCTTTTTGCTGGCAACGACTGGAAGTGGACCAGCGAATGAATCTACCATAATAATTGAGAAGTCTAGAGTGGTTTTACCGATTTTAGCTTCAATATCTTTGATATCTTTAACCGTGCCCAAGAAATAGGTAAAGGGAGTTTTTGACTCCTCATCCTTAGGCATGGTGAATACTTCTGAAAAACTGATGTTTTTCCCGCCGGTTTTTTCTGGTTCTGGGAATTTAAACTGGCCATTATACTCATCAATACTGTCGTAAATCTTTATACGAAAAGCGAAAGCAGAAAGCCTGACTTTAGCTTCTTTACCCTCAAGATTATCATCCCAGACGGCGTAACGATTGACTGTTTCGATTACAAAACGCGCATCGTCGTGCTCGGCGGTATAATGTTCATTCTTTTCCCCGGAGGCCGGAAGACGCCGAATTAACTGAATGTCTTTAGCCTTATTATTGATAATGAGGTCAAAATCAAGAACATTATAGTTATCATTTTTAAGTTTTAACAGAGTAAAGGCCTCGCCAAAAACCTCCTTGGTTTTAGTGTCTTCTAGCGGATAGGAGGCCATGCAGTATTTCTGACTTCTAGAGACATAGGCTGGAAAACCATTTTTCATGGTCACATTAACTAGATCATTAAAAAGTTTGAACTTATCTTCTTCTTTTAGATATGATTCGTAACGGGTTGGCATAAATTAATTATAGCATCTGTGTTATATTGGTAGAAAGGAGTGTTTATGATTCTAACGACAACAGATACGATTAACGGAAAAACTATTGAGAAAACCTTGGGGCTCGTGCAGGGCGGGATTGTCCGCGCCAAGCACCTTGGTAGCGATTTTGCGGCGGGGTTACGCAACATCGTTGGTGGCGAAGTAAGAGGATATACAGAGATGATGGAGCATTCCCGCAAGGATGCAACTGATCGAATGATTGAAGAAGCTAAAAAACTCGGTGCAGATGCAATTGTGGGGGTCCGCTATGGCTCTTCTACTCTCATGGGTGGCGCCGCTGAAATTATCGCTTACGGCACCGCTGTAAAGCTAAAATAAGCCGTTTTTAGTCGTTTTGGGGTGTTTTTGGGCCCCACCTCTTGATTTTTATGCTTTTTTGTGCTATAATTAGAGTATCGTACCTTAAAAATAGGGAGGTTATGAAAATGAAGGTATTACGAAGAACAATCGTAATGCTACTGGTAATTTTGATGGCGGTTTCTTGTGTGATGTTTACTGGATGCTCGGTAAGAGCCTCCACTGATCCTAATCCCACAGAGGAGCCTGTCACCGAAATCCCGGTTGAGACATCGCCGGCTACAGTAGCAGTTGACCCGACTACCCAGCCGAGTCAAGCCCCCGCGCCGGAGAATACTCCGGATACAGCCCCGGAGGCAACTCCGGTGACACCTGAGGATGACCCCATTAATCACAGCGCTGGAGCTTACCCGAATCCTAACGAGTATGTTCCTGACCCCAATGAAAGGCAGCCTATCCTCATCACGAAGAATCCATATGATGAACTTTATCTTATGGATGGGCAAGAACGGACCAGTTTCATAGCTCGCGCAGATAACTATGACTGGATTACCTGGGAGTTCAAGATTGGCGACGACGGTGTTCCCTTCTCGACGGAAACAGCAATTAATAACTACGGCATTTCCCTTGGCGGAACCGGCGACGAGCAGATTTATATCTATAATATCTCTTGGACGCTGGACGGCTGGCAGATTCGAGCTGTATTTCACCAGAACGGTGGAGATACTGCCTACACCAATTGGGCAAGACTTGCCCTGATGCAGGATGCGGTACCGCCACCCGAACTCACGCATGACCCCGGTATGGATGAACCTGGTACACCTGGCTCTGACGAATACTTCAGCGCTAGATCCTGCTATGTGCTCGGTATGGGCGTTAATATCAGGTCTGGCCCCGGCGAACAGTACGGAGTAGTTGGGTCCAGAGATATGGGCGAAAGAGTTGAAGTTGAGGCTCAAAACGGCAACTGGTATAAGATTGCCGGTTGGGATCACTACATCTCTAAGGACTGGGTCACATTCACCAGAAGCGATGTTATCGCTCGTGCGGCCGAAGTCTACGGCACAGTTATGGTCGTTGATATCTCTTACCAGCATGTGTATTGCTATGTTAGCGGTACATGCCTGGGAGACACCGACTGCGTAACTGGCGACTACTATTCTTCGCCTACGCCGACGGGCCTCTATTCCGTGTGGTACTTCCGTGATCACTTCTACATGCAGGATAATCCGAATTGGTGGTCCAATTACGCCACGTTCTTTAACGGTGGCATTGCGATTCACGATGCGGACGCCTGGAGAAGCGAATACGGTGGCCAAATCTATGTCGGAAACGGGTCTCACGGTTGCGTGAACACACCAGCGTGGTTCTCTGAACTCGTGTACAATAACTGCGTAATTGGCACGTATGTTCTCGTCATTCCTTAACCCCTAGCACCTTAATACCCGAGAGATTCTCTCGGGTATTTTTTAGGCATTTTTGCTTTTGATATCTTGGAGTTCAAAGCGGTATTTTTGCTTAACATTTGGGTATTTTTCGTGGTCTACTTCACTTAAAAACATGTCGAGCGGGCGACACCAAAGACGCGAATCGCCATAAAGCGCGCGGTAAGCCACCATGGGCTCTTTAGTCTCGCTGTTATAAATAAGCTCTTCAACTAGGTACAAATCACCCTTAAAATGTTTATAAATGCCGTGAATAACTAGGTCCCTTTTCATATTTTTATATTAACATTTTTCGTGCTAAAATGGTGGTAACAAATAGGAGTTACTCATGTATATTGACAAACGGCTTTTAATTGGTAAAACCGCTGAAGGTAAAGAGCTCGCGATTTTACCACAAATGGCAAACCGCCACGGCATTATTACTGGCGCGAGCGGTTCGGGTAAAACTATCACTCTTAAGGTGATGGCGGAAAGCTTTTCGGACGCTGGCGTGCCAGTGTTTCTCGCGGATGTAAAAGGCGATCTCGCCGGCACCGCTTGTGAGGGCGAAATCAATGAAAACATTGAAAAACGCCTCAAAAAGCTGTCCTTAAAGAGTTTTGAAGCCAAGTCATATCCAGTGAGATTCTGGGACCTTTATGGCGTAAATGGGCACCCAGTACGCGCTACGGTTGACTCAGTCGGGCCAGAGGTGCTTTCAATTATGCTCGGACTTTCTGAGGCACAGGAAGGCAACCTCGCGATTGCTTTTGCGATTGCTAAGGATGAAAATCTAGCTTTGATTGACTTAAAAGATCTTCGTGCAGTGCTCCAATACGTGAGCGAAAACCGTGATAAGTATACTGCAAGATATGGCAATATCACTACACAAAGCATTGGCGTAATTCAAAGGTCGCTCCTAACCCTTGAAAACCAAGGTGCAGACCATTTCTTTGGTCAACCGGCACTTGATGTGAAAGACTTCTTCTCTACTGAAAGTGATGGACGTGGTGTGATTAACGTCCTTCACGCCGTCACGCTGTTTGAAAGTCCAGATATGTATGCAGCGTTTTTGCTTTGGCTACTTAGCACACTCTTTAGCACTTCTCCAGAAGTGGGTGACCTCGACAAGCCGAAACTCGTGTTCTTCTTTGATGAGGCGCATCTACTCTTCCACGACATGCCAACTTACCGTTTGAAGCGCATTACGCAGATTGTGAAGCTAATTCGCTCACGCGGAATTGGTCTTTACTTTATTTCGCAAAGTCCAACTGATGTGCCAGATGAGGTATTGGCACAATTAGGTAACCGCGTACAACATTCGCTCAGGGCTTATACGCCATCAGAGCAAAAGGCCGTACACGCCGCAGCACAATCATTTAGAACTAACGACAAATTCGATACCGAAAAAGCAATTCTTGAGCTCGGCACGGGTGAGGCTTTAATTTCCTTCCAAGACGAAAAAGGTGCCCCAGAAATTGTGGAGCGCGCGACAATTTTGCCACCACAAAGTAGAATGGGAGCAATTGACGATATCACACGTAATAAAGTCATCAACATGAGCCCACTTTGTGGCAAATATGATGAGACCGAAGATCCAGAATCAGCCGCCGAAATTATCGAGCAAAAGGCCGAGACTAAGGCGGCGGAAGAACAGGCTCGTTTAGAGGAAGAAGCAGCGGAAAAACAGCGCATCGCGGCCGAAAAGGCAGCTGAAAAGGCAGCTGAAGAACAGGCTAAGCTCGCCGAAAAGGAGCGTGCAGCAGCCGAAAAGGCAGCCGAGAAACTCGCAAACGAGCGCGCTAAACAAGCCGAAAAAGAGCGCGTTGCAGCAGAAAAAGCAAAGGCCAAGCAAAGCAAGGCCACCGATCGTCTCCTTGGTAATATCTTAGGTTCGGCTGGTAGCGCAATTGGTAGAAATATCACGAATAAGATTTTTAAGGACATCTTTAAAAAATAAAGCACTAGAAAAGGCCCCTCAAAGGGGCCTTTTTGGGGAAGGTGCGGTTATTAGGAGGTTAGAGGATTCATCTTAGTACCAGCCGTAATACGTCGTGCTGGTCTCTGTGGTCCAGGAATCGAT
>CAZORJ010000044.1:0-5196 GCA_964582425.1 uncultured Candidatus Saccharibacteria bacterium | reverse complement strand
TACAGGCCCTTCCAGGCACTAATAACGCGAAAAAGTACGGCCTCATGTATGGCCAAGACTCACTCGTGGAGGATAATACTGAGCTCATCCGCGCACTCACCAAGGTACCATCCATTGTTTCTAACGAAAATCGTCCTAGTGGCCTCCGCGTACCTCTAGCTAATCACGAAATCTATCTCGATGTACCAGAGAAAGTCATTAAAGAGTATAAAGCCGCTCTCACCGAAAAGATTCTATCAGTCGGCCACGAGCTTGAATCCCTGAACGCCCGCATGGCTAACCCGAGCTACGTCGAACGTGCCCCTGAGCACCTTGTTAAAGAAACCAGAGAGCTAATCGCCGAAAAAGAGAGGCTCATCGCTCGCTTGAAGCAAGAGCTTGAGTTAATCTAGTTTGATCCACCCCATTCTACTACTGTAAATCCAGTTCTTTTCCCTGCCGGAGTTAGTTTTTGTTCTTTTACTTCAAAATCTTTATCCACCGGTTTTGTCACCATATATACTCGAATCAATGTATTCACCTCTGGTGTAACTAAGAGCGGCATATAATCATCGATTTCCTTTTTCTCCGCAAATCTCACGTAATTGTACTCATTTTTCTCTAGAACTGGCAACCAATACACGATGAACTCATTTGCTTCCCTATCATTTAATCCGAGAATTCTCAGTTTTTCCTCAAGGAAATCTACTGCGTTTTCACCTCTAACAATAAAACCTTCATCAGTTACGGCAAACGGATATTCCTTCCCTTCCCAGTAAAGGCCATAAAATTTTTTAGTGCCAAGAGTTAAAGTACCATCAGGAGCAGCCACCACATTCCAACCATCCTTATATCTTGGATAGCTGGTTACTAGTTTTTCCGGGTACCCGAGTTTTACGCTTACCTCTGTTTCTACCTCTGGATATAGATAAACCATCGGCTTCTTGATTTCGTAGCGCCAGTCTTCACACTCGCACTCGTGCGACCCATCCTCATACCATACACAGGCAAGATGCTGACCCGCTGGGCAGGTTTTCCCCTCTTCCGGATAATCGTTCTCTTGAAAAGCCTTAACGGCAAAAATTACAACTAAAGAAGCAAACGCAGCCACCGCCACAATACATGTGATAATAAAAACCCAGTTTCTCTTATTTTTCATTTCGTTCCCTCTTCTTGTTATATCGATCAAGATTAAAAAGTGGCGTATTCCCCGCATCAATTATTGCTTGCGCTTTTTTCACAAGTTTTTCCACACCGATTTCCGACGAAGCGGATCCAATGTGCTCTGTTTTTACAACCCTCCCCCCTTCCTTGTAGCACACCTGCACGCCAGTTGCGCCGGAAGTAGTTTTGAATTTACGGATATAAGCCATAACTACATTTTAGCACACCCGCGTTTTTAGCAGACTTTTTCCACTATAAGCATAAGTAATTTTTACTAAAACTTCTATATACTAGCATCCAGCCTGACTAGCATCCCGCTTGACAAACCAAAAAGCTTCCGCTAAAATCAGGGTAACAACTGTTTAGAGTGGGATACAGTTGGGGAAAACTAACCGACTTATGTTTAGAAAGCCGGAATTTCTGCATGAAAAAACATAAAAGGAATGAAACGTCAATAAAAAGCACGTGTTTAAAGTGTGTTATAATCAAAAACATGAATATACCGATTACACAGAGTAGGGAATGGCAAAATCTTCAGAATGATCTAAAAGAAATCAGTTTTTTTGAATCAAATAATGACTTCCATTATCTTGCCATTAAAAAATCCACACCAGTAGGGAACTACTTATATTTACCATATGGACCAGTCGCGAGCAGTAAAACTTCTCTTAAAAATGCCCTTAAATCCCTAGAAGAATTGGGACAAAAAGAACACGCTCTCTTTATTCGAGTTGAACCTCAACTAAAAGATTTTGAATCGATTAAACCTAAAAATGCCAAGAAATCCAAAGACTTAAGCCCAAAGGAGACTTGGCAGCTCGATTTAACCGGTAGCGATGAGGATTTGAAGGCCAAACTTCCATCTCGTCTCCTCCGTTATTACAAGAATCGCGAGAAAAACGGCATTGAAATCATCACCAGCAAGAATCCCAGCGACATTCATTATCTCCTAGACCTTCAAAAAGCCCTTGCCTCTAAAAAGGGAATCAGCACGTTCTCCGAAAAATACCTCGAAACTGAGTTAAAACAGGATTTCGCCACGCTCTATCTTGTTAAATACACTAACCCAGAAACCAAGAAGACTGAAATCGTCGCTGCTGGGCTTGTTTTTGACGATAAAACCACTAGATATAATCTCCAGGGTGCCCAAACCGACACCGGCCGTGGCCTCCATGCCACCGGTATCCTCACGATTCAGTTAATTCTCGATGCCTACAAAAAAGACCTAAAAATCTTTGATTTCTGGGGAATCGCCCCTGAAGGTGCACCAAAGAATCACCCTTGGGCCGGCTTCACGAACTTCAAAAAGACCTTCGCCGGCTACGAAGTAGATTACGCTGGTACCTACGATCTTGTTTTAAATCCTGCCAAGTACAAACTCTACAAGTTGCTACGAAAAGCCCGTTCTTTGGTCTAAATTTACTTGTGCTATAATCAAATTATGAAATTTGAAGAAATCTCTAGCGAAGAATTTCGGGAATTTGCAAAAAACAGCCTCTATAAATCCTTCATGCAAACCCCAGAAATCGCCAAACTGCGCGAAAAATCCGGCTGGACCGCTAACTACCTCGCTGCTAAAAAAGATGACAAAATCCTCGCCGCTACTCTGGTAGTGTCCAAACCAACCTTCATGAAAAAGCTCTATTTTTACGCTCCGGGCGGCCCAATTATAGATCTTGAAGATACAAAACTTGTCAATTTCTTCTTTAATAATCTGAAAGAGTACGCCAAAAAGAAAAATGGCTATCTTCTTCATATCGACCCCTATTATGAACTAATTGAGCGCGACCGCGATGGACTTCCAGTCGAAGGTGGTTTTAACCGCCAAAAAGCTCTAAAAAACCTCGAAAACCTTGGTTTTAAAGAGATGAAAAACGCCTCTCAACCAAAATATCTTTTTGTCACCCCTATCGAAAACCGCACCGAAGACCAACTGATGGAAAGCTTCAAGCGAAATACCAGAAACCACATTAGAAAGGCCGAAAAAATGGGTATCACCGTCCGCGAACTAAAGAGGGAAGAACTAAGTGAACTAAAGAAAATCACCGAATCTACCTCTAAACGCCGCGACTTCACCGATAAACCTCTTAGCTACTACGAATCTATGTACGACCTCTTCCACGACCGTGGCGAAGTCATGTTTATGGTAGCAGAGGCAGACATTGAAGGAAAGCCAACCGTCCTCTCCGCTGCCATGTTTATGACCTACGGCACCGAGGTCGTCTACCTCTTTTCCGGATCCGACGAAAAATACATGCGCGATTATAATGCCCAGTACCTAATCCAATACGAAATGCTGAAATTCGCCGCCAGAAATCACTTCGAAATCTACAATTTCTACGGCATTAATGGTCTCCCAGACGAGAATTCCAAAGATTACGGCATCTATGAATTCAAAAAAGGCTTTGGCGGCCACGTCGTCGAACTTATCGGTTCATTCGAACTCTCTCTCAGCCCACTTTATTCTGCCTACAAGAAACTCCGCCATTAATGTAGTATAATTGCATTATGAAAAATTCGGTTTGGGGAATTATTGCAAAGCACACTTTTACTCTTTTTAATCTCGTCAATGTAATCTTGGCGCTCATGGTCCTCTCTGTTGGGAGCCCTAAAAACATGCTTTTTATTGGCATCGCCATCATCAACACCCTTATCAGCATCGTTAACGAAATACGCGCTAAACGCATGATCGATAAACTCCGTCTCATCTCTGATAAACCCCCAATTGTCCTAAAAGACGGCAAAGAAGTCAAAACTCCCACCGAAGCAGTTAAAAAAGGCGACCTTGTAGTTCTAAAACTCGGCAACCAAATCCTTTTTGACTCTGTTCTAAAAGAGGGAATTATCGAAGTAAATGAGTCCTTTATTACTGGTGAGCAAGACAATATCACAAAACATCCGGGTGATAAACTTGTCTCTGGTAGCTTTGTCGTATCTGGCACCTGCACCGCTGAGGTTGAACATGTTGGCGACGATAATCTTGTCAACAAACTTGAAAAATCCGCCCACGTCATCAAAACCGCCGACTCCAAACTCTTTAGCCTCATGAACAACATTGTTAAGTATATTTCCTACACTCTTATTCCTATCGGTGCACTCCTTCTCTGGGCCCGCTTTCGCGTCCCGGATACTACTACCGAAACTGCTGTCATCTCCACCGTTGCTGGCCTCATTACCATGATCCCAGAAGGCCTTATTCTCTTGACTTCCTCTGTTCTCGCTCTTGCCACCATCCGCCTTAGTAAAAAACAGGTTCTCGTCCAAGACCTCTATTCCATTGAAACCCTCGCCCGCGTCGACTGCATCTGCCTAGACAAAACCGGCACCTTGACTACCGGCAACATGAAAGTAAAGGACTATATTGTAGCACCAGGCGCCACGGAAAATGCCCTTCTAAACGCACTAGAGCTTATTTTAGGCCACTTACCGGCCGATAACGCTACGAGTAAGGCTCTCCACCAAAAGTTCTTTAAAACCGCCAAAAATGAGCCTAAAACGAAAAACTATGAAATTATCCCTTTTTCGTCCGACCGCAAATATTCCGGCATTAAAGACGGTTCCACCGAGTATCTCATGGGCGCCCTCGAGTTTATTACCAAAGACAAAACCTACCTTAAAGAGGAAAAAGCCATCTCTGGTACCTATCGCATCATCTCCGTAATTAAGCGTACCAAAGAAAAAGAAACCTTGCTCGGTTTCGTCCGCCTAGAAGATGAAATCCGAAAAGACGCGAATAATATCATTAAATTCTTCTACGATAACGACGTTGCCGTCCGTATTATCTCTGGCGACAATCTTGAGACTGTCACCAAAATCGCCGAAACCGTCGGCGTTATCGACCGAAGGGGCATCGATCTTTCCACTGTCAAAGACCCCGATTATGATAAACTGGCCAAAGACTACAGTATTTTTACCCGCGTCAAACCAGCGGAGAAAAAGTCCTTAATTAAAGCCTTCAAAAAACAAGGTCTTACCGTCGCCATGACCGGCGATGGCGTGAACGATATTCTTGCTATGAAAGAAGCCGACTGCTCTATCGCTATCGGCGAGGGC
>CAZORJ010000043.1:0-5249 GCA_964582425.1 uncultured Candidatus Saccharibacteria bacterium | reverse complement strand
TCAATTCCTTATCCGCAAAACGATCCGGCGCTTGATTGATAATCTTCCTCGAAAAATCAAGGATTTCTTGCGTACTACGATAATTATCGACTAACGTAATCACCTCAGCCGAATAATACTGCTGGAAATCGGTTAAGTTAGAAGAGAGTGCACCCTGGAATTCAAAGATTGCCTGATCATCATCGCCTACGGCCATTACATTTGGTTTTTCGTAATCTGTTAACTCTTTAACAATCGCAAACTGAGAAGGGTTTGTATCCTGAAATTCGTCTAGCAGAATGTATTGGAAACGCTCCTCAAGCGACAATTTGAAACCAGTATCAGTATGTAGTATATGTACGGCCTCTTCAATCATATCGTTGAAATCATAAAGGCCGTTTTCTTTAAGGAAAGCCTCGTATTGAGCCATAATATTAGCAACCGACACCAGTTTTTTATTGGCTACTCGGTCCTTAAGGCGGTAATTTCCTTTATTGTCGATTTCAAAATGGTCATTTTTCCAGCTCGTAAGAGGGGTAATCTTTTTGGTAGATACTGCCTCAGTAAGTGCGTCTTTCAGCTCTCTCGCAAGGCTCGCAATCGAACGTTCAACATTTCTTAGAATCGGCTTCATCTCGGTGTATGGTTTTAGAATCTCATAAATCGGCTGGTAGGCGTTTTCAAGTGAGGCACTATAATTATGCGCCACTACATTCCTTAAAAGTGGCGAAATAGCGCTGCTAAGCACTTCGGAATCTTCAATGTTCTGCTCGGCAATCTTCTTTAAGTCAAGTTCAGTCAGACCCGCTTTCTTGGCGCTCGAAATCACCTCAAGAATATTTTTAATAGAATCACCACGTAGGATATCGTGTCCAGGTAATCTATCCTGAATATCTTTTACAATTTTAAATTGAGTAATTTCATCTACCGGAGAGTTAAGAACTCGGTCGTAATCCTCGGAGTAATTCTTATATAATGCCAAAATCTCCGACCCAAACGCATGGTAAGTACCGATATTGACTTTGAGTGCATCTTTGCCAATCGTGGTCATTAATCTTTCGCGCATATTCGAAGCGCCAGATTCAGTAAAAGTTAGACAAAGAATATTCTCTGGGTTAGTGTCGGTGTTTTTCAGGATATAAGAAAACTTTTCTGACAGGAGTTGGGTTTTTCCGGTACCTGGACCAGCCAAAACCAAAAGTGGGCCATTTAAGTATTCTACTGCACGTTTCTGGTTTGCATTTAACCCCATATTATTCCCCTACGATGTTCATGCTAATTATTTGTTTCAAATGGTTGGCTTCATCTGGAATAGTAATTTCACCGGCAATAATACGCTTAAGTGCCGTCAAACCTTCAACGGTTTTTTCAGGCTTATAAGTTGAATCCTCATGAAGCTTCGCGCCGTATTCATAGTTCCTGGATGGTAAATCGCAAGTTAATCTCAGATCATCAATGCCACAGAAGTGCCTCACGGTATCTCTCATAGCGCCATTTGCAAGTAAAATCACTTCCATCTCATCGGCAACTTCATTCAAATACTGTTCATGCTCTGGAGTACTAGGCTTAAGCCCTAGGTAACCCGCCTTAATGGCATAGACATTTTTAAGTGCACCACACATCAGGACGCCCTTAACGTCCTTGGTTCGATCAAAATGCAGATAGTCGGCTTTAAAGAGTTCCGCCAATCGCTCGTCTGTAATTGTAAGATAAGTATCCTTTTTAGCCTTTATATCCTTTGCAAAGCCTGGACCAGAAATTGCCATAACATCTTTAAAATCGGTAAACAAATCGTCGGAGAGTAGCCCCTTCGTGGCAATAATCAACGGAATATTAGTCTGCAACTCCGGAATAATGCTAGGCACCGCAAAAGATGGTGCGACTAGTAGAACCATCTCTACGTCCCACAGTAAATCATTAATAAATCTATCCGTAATGGCAGGATCATAATAAATAATGTCATGCCCGTTATTTTTTAATATATCGCCAAGCGCTGTGCCAAAAGAGCCCGCGCCAATCACGCCGATTTTCATTTATAAACCTCCATTAATTAAAGTAAGCATTCTTTCTTCTCTTACGTCTTTGCAGCGCTTTGTAGATAGAATAAAGAATCGAACAAAGAGTAAGAGCAATAAGAACCATAAACCATATCGGGCAAGCGATTACGGTTTTCTCGACTACGGATGTTTCATCCATGTAAGTAATTACCTGTTTCACCGTATAAATACCAAGAGAAGAAATTCCGTTAACATCCCTGGAGATATGGCGAGTCGTATCCGGCATAATTGTTTCTTCAAGCACACCACTTTCGCCGGTTAAGGGATATAGTGGAGTAGTAGAGAATATACTCTTCACCTCGAGCGAAACCATGGCAATTTCGTGAACGTTACCTTCATTAGAAATATCGCCTTCAACTTTGAACGGGATACTGGTTACGAAGCCCGGTACGTCGTTGCTGGATATGTGGCCTTCGTGCTTAGTCTCACCCTCAACGTTAGCATAAATCACGCTTGCCATTTCAAAAACATTTTCAACCGCAATACCACTCGATGATTGTCCCTCATTGTCTAGTGAAACTAAAAGCGCCGCATATTGGCCGCCAGCCGGAGCATTCGTAGGCACCATGATCGCATAGCCTACCTTAGTTGACTCACCTGGCTTAAGCGTACCGGCGGTTTTATCAAGCTTAATCCAGCTAACGATTTGGTTGCGATCGTTTTTATTAGAAAAATCAACAGTATACTCTTCGCCATTTACAGAATATGGCGAGACTTCAATCTTAAACTTGATATCTTTCTTGGCATCTTTAGGATTAGCAACAGTTAGAATTCCTTCATAAACCTTACCTGCTTTGAGGCTTAGCCTTTTAGTCATTGGCGAAATCACGAATGAAGTGTCAGAATCCACAACATCTCCTAAGTTAAGTACTATATATTATTATATCACTTTATTCTATACTTAGGATTTTACCAGTGCCGTATTCTAGGTGAATCAGTCTTTGGTTTTTTGAACCACGATATCTTAAACTTAGATCCTTTAGTCCAATAATAAATGGGCCATCAATAATTGCGTCAAGAGATTTTAGAAACTCCCAAGCGTCTCCTCCGGCCATCTTGATTTGCTCGTAAGTAAAACCAGAAAAGCTCCAAACATTCCAGCCGAGCTCTTTTCTAACCCAGTCAGCCAATTCTTTGCAAGCAGCTGGCTGCACAAATGGCTCACCACCACAAAAGGTTAAACCGGCCTGACCACGATAGTTTTTCAACTCTTCTTTTATAGAATCAATGTCAACGAGTTTACCAGCATTAAAGTCCCAAGTCTCGGGGTTTTGGCACTCTTTACAATGATTTGGACAACCTTGGGTCCAGACCACTGCTCTAAGACCATCGCCATTCACGATGTTGTCATGCTCACACGGTCCAGAAAGCCTAATCTGACCTTTAGGCGGCTGCGGGGCGGATAGAATCCGCTCTACAGCCATCTTATCCCAATCAATCTTAGGGGCAGCCATTATTTGCCCTTCGCGCAGCTGCAAACTTTTTCAAATGGCACGTCGCCTTCTAGACGTCCACAATGTGGACAGCGTTCGCCCTTAATGATGCCGGAGAAACCGCAGACCGGATCACGGTCAACTGGATGGTTTACAGAACCATAACCGATACCACAATCATGCATTTTACGAATAACGGCTTCAAAGGCAGCTAAGTTCTGAGAAGGATCGCCATCAAGCTCAATGTAGGTAATATGACCAGCATTACAGAGATTGTGATACGGAGCCTCAATCTCAATCTTATCAAAGGCAGAAATTGGATAATAAACCGGAACATGGAATGAGTTGGTATAGAATTCCCTATCGGTCACACCCTTAATCTTACCGTATTCTTTGCGATCAATCTTCGTAAAGCGTCCAGCAATGCCTTCTGCAGGAGTAGCAAGTAAGGAGAAGTTGAGCTTAAACTTTTTACAGTATTCGTCACATTTTTCACGCATATGGGTGATGATATCAAGGCCAAGTTCACGTGAATCTTCGTCTTCACCATGGTGTTTACCAATCATTGCAACAAGAGTTTCAGCTAGACCGATAAAGCCAATTGAAAGCGTACCATGTTTAATTACATCGCGAAGCGTATCATTTGGTCCAAGCTTTTCCGAGCCAAACCAGTTACCTTGACCCATCAGGAATGGGAAGTTACGAGCATGCTGGTTAGCTTGGAATTCAAAGCGCTCCAAGAGCTCATCTCTCACTAGATCCATCTTTTCATCTAGTTCATGATAGAATCCGTCCCAATCGGCTTCTTTGCGCTCACCGAGGCAAATACCGTGTTTAATACCAATTCTAACAAGGTTTACAGTAGTAAATGATAGGTTACCGCGACCAGTTACAATACCATCGGATTCTGGGAAGACTGAAGCAAATACGCGCGTACGGCAACCCATGGTAGCGATTTCAGTGCGATAATCACCCTTTTTGTAATACTTTAAGTTATATGGAGCATCCACAAAACAGAAGTTCGGGAATAGTCTCTTGGCGGACACTTCCATTGAACGCTTAAAGATATCGTAGTTAGGATCTTTTGGATTATAGTTAACACCTTCCTTCACTTTAAGAATTGAGATTGGAAAGATTGGTGTTTCGCCTTTGCCAAGGCCATTTTCAGTAGCCTGAAGAAGATCAAGCGAGACTAAGCGTCCAGCCGGAGAAGTATCAGTGCCGAAATTAATTGAAGTAAATGGCACCTGTGCACCAGCACGTGAATGCATGGTATTAAGATTATGGACAAAGCCCTCCATCGCCTGAAGAGTTTCTCTCTCAACATCCTCGTTAGATGCATCAATCACGGCCTGTGGCCACTCAGCCTTGGCTAACTTTTTATCATCGCCATATTCATAAGTATCTTTGACCTTTAGATCAACCTTCTTACCAGTAAACTTATTATACTTATCAAGATTGCGCTTCAGGGCCTTACGGAAAGATTTATTAACACCTGGAGCCATCGCATAATCAAAGTTCGGAATAGATTGGCCGCCATGTTGTTCGTTCTGGTTAGCTTGAAGGAGAATGGCTGCGAGTGCGCCATAAGAGCTAATCGAATTCGGAGTGCGAAGATGGCCATGGCCAGTATTGAAGCCACCATTTTCAAACAACACAAATGGATCAGATTGACAACAAGTTAATGTACCAGTAGCGTAGAAATCTAGGTCATGAATATGAATATCGCCGGCATCGTGCGCAGCAGCAATATCTGGACGAAGCAAAAGTGATTTGGCAA
>CAZORJ010000042.1:0-5302 GCA_964582425.1 uncultured Candidatus Saccharibacteria bacterium | reverse complement strand
CTGTCCCTAACACAGTGACCGTAAACAACAAAGTAATGGGTGGCTATACATTGTCCGTTTATACAGACACGAAGGATCTTATCCATAGTGAGAATAGTGAAAACAAGATTTCTGGATTAAGTGGGAATACAACGACTACACTTAGCGATAATTCCTGGGGCCTTAGCCTAACTGCTCCAGAGAACCAAAGCTCCAATACTTGGCGTTCTATTCCAGCCTCTGCAGATAACGCCTTAACCCTTAAGACCACCACTGGAGAAACCACAGACCATGATGAAACCACTGTCTATTACGGCGTCTACCTTTCCCCAGATACTCCTCATGGAACTTATACTGGTACAATTAATTATGTTGCAGTAGCTAATATCACAACATCACCAGACAACTTTACCGTTAATTATCATAGCAACGGTTATTATTTTGACGAAGAACAAACCATAGATATAAATACAGTCGTGTACGCTGAGACCTGTTACAAACAATATGGATATGTAGGAAAAGATTACCAAGTTTCTCATACCAGCAATATCGACGATGAGGGAAACCAAAATGGTGGGTTTACTGCCGATGAGCAAATAATCCAGCCCTTCATGTTTGAAGGCGCGGATAAAATTAAGGTAGATATTACGTATGATATTTCTTCTGGCGGTTTATTTGACGCAACAGCTCAAATTGGCATTATACAGGGTAAATGGGATGGCGGTGACGTACCAGAATATTACAGGCTTCTTCTCGGTAGTGGAACTGAATCATACGTTTTCACTGGTTCCGCAATCACGATGTTTATGGCAAGCCATGGCGAGCCAGACTCTAACCATAACTACGGTTATTATGTAAAAATCTACCCAATTTATGACGACGAGCATGAAAATGCAGAATATGAGATGGCTGGTGGCGGCATGTGCACGTGGCAAAGTGTTCAAGGCCAATACAGAGAACCGATTCTACCAGAAGGATCACGGCACGACAGTTGGTCTGGTACACTAATGCTACCAGTTGATACGGAGCCGTTCGACTTCGCAGATGAAGAAGAGCTTCTTGAGCTTATCAATGATCCAGGAGCAACCTACGTTACAACAATAATTAAAGGTTTAACTCTTGATGCGGACGCCGAAACGACTAATGTAATAAACTCCGCCATGCTTGATACCGGCCAGGTCGTAAACGCCAAGATGAAAAGGTTAGCCTCTGGTAACGCTGATTATTTTAATGACAGTGTTAAATCCATCCAAACCGCTGATTCTCTTCCGAACGGTTTTGTACCTAGCGATGCTAATACTATTTCTTTAGATAACTCGCAATATCCTGTTTATATTTTCTTTGACAATACTGACGACGCCGGCATCATGTATGTCTATTCCGGTGGAATTTCTCCGACCATGAATCCGGATTCGGCGCAGCTATTCTCTGGAATGCAAGCACTCTCTACGGCGCCAGCAATTACGTCTTGGAAAACTTCCAATGTGACGAATATGAGTTACATGTTTTCCGCTGCAGGCTCGAATACCACCACCTTCTCCATAGATGTCTCCGATTGGGATACATCCAACGTGACAGACATGAGTGGCGTGTTCGAAGGTATTGGTCAAAATGCTACAGAATGGTCTATCGGTGACCTTTCTGGTTGGGACACCTCCAACGTGACAAATATGAGTGACATGTTCGAACGTGCTGGTCAAAATGCTACAGAATGGTCTATCGGTGACCTTTCTGGTTGGGACACCTCTGGCGTGACTAATATGAGTTACATGTTCGCACAGGCTGGTCAAAATGCTACAGAATGGTCTATCGGTGACCTTTCTGGTTGGGACACCCCCAACGTGACAAATATGAGCTGGTTATTCTCATACACTGGCCAATATGCTACAGATTGGTATATTGGCGACCTCTCTGGTTGGGACACCTCCAACGTGACAGATATGAGTTACATGTTCTACCTAGTTGGTTATAGTTCCACGGATTGGACTATTGGCGACCTCTCTGGTTGGGACACCTCCAACGTGACAAATATGGAAAGCATGTTCAATTGGGCTGGTATCAACACTAAAGACTGGACTATTGGCGACATTTCTGGTTGGAATACGTCTAGTGTAACTAATATGAGTTACATGTTCGCATATGCTGGCTACAAAGCCGATATCTTTTCTATGGATATTTCTGATTGGGACACCTCCAGTGTGACTAATATGGGATATATGTTCAGATACGCTGGCTATAATGCCGCAGACTTCTCTTTAAACCTCTCTGGTTGGAACACTTCTAATGTAACAGATATGAGTCGCATGTTCGGACAGGCCGGCTACAAAGCCACTACTTTATCTATAGATCTTTCCGGTTGGGATACTTCTAGTGTAGAAAGTATTGCAAATATGTTCGATCAGACAGGTATTATAGCGAGCACTTGGTCCGTTACTATTCCTCAGACTAATGGTAAAAACATTGATAACACAACTGATCGCCTGTATGGCAAGACTTCTTCAATTTTTACCCAGTTATATAATGGTAAAAGTTTCACACTTGTCAGTAATTAACTATGTAACCCCCATTTCGTTTCTAAGTTGTTCACGTATTACGCCTGAATTTATTAATTTCGGTACACTATTTGCCGCCTGAAGTAATAATTGTTAAATTCGGAACTCTTAATAAATAGTAGAACGGTGTGGAAAAATACTTAAGGCAATCATAATGGTTAACATAATCTCTTTACTAAAAACCGTTAAAAGTTACGAATAACAGAGAAAACAACAAAAAATGGCCATTTAATTCTACAAAATGTCCATATTTTAGTTCTGGCAGGGGCGGCAAGACTCGAACTCGCGACACCTGGTTTTGGAGACCAGTGCTCTACCAACTGAGCTACACCCCTACGTGTATGTGTATAATTTTAACATATTTTCAATAAAAAATCATTAAAAAAGTTAGCACAAACATAATAAAACGTGCTAAAATTAAATATGATGAAAATACTTATGTTAGGTTGGGAGCTTCCGCCTCACAACAGTGGGGGACTCGGCGTAGCTTGTTTAAACATGGCAAGAGCTTTGGCGCGTCAAGGCGTTGATATCGATTTCGTGGTGCCATATGAAGCCGAACATCCTGATATTGAGTTTATGAAAGTGCTTTCCGCAACACATCTTGATCCGATTTATCGCTATGGTGGCGGTGCTTACGAATCGCTGAGATTACTTGAAAAAATCATTCCGACCAAAGACGGTAATAAAAATGACTTAGTTTCAATTCGCGATATTCAAAAATCATATTGTGAATTCGTGGATCACTACTTGGCGGAAACCAAACCGGAACTAGTCCACGCACATGATTGGCTAACCTACGAGGCCGGCATGCTTGCTAAAAAGAATTATGACATTCCAATGATTGCGCACGTTCATGCTACTGAATTTGATCGCGCCGGCATGCATTCTGGAAATCCAATCATTCATGAAATTGAGTACGAAGGCTTAATGATGGCCGACAAAATCATTGCCGTGTCTGAAGCAACAAAGCGCATCGTTCATCAAAAATACAGCATTCCGCTAAACAAAATCGATGTAGTATATAATTCCCTCGACGAAAACTACAAGAACTCCGATTATCAGTTTAATGAGCAAACCTACAAATTCTTGCTTAAGCAAAAAGAAAAAGGTTGCACAATTGTTTCTACCGTCGGCCGTTTCACTGTACAAAAAGGCCTGCACAATCTCATGGAAGCCGCTGCGTTAGCCGTCTCGAAGAACCCTAATCTGATCTTCCTATTTGCTGGTGATGGCGAAGAACGTAATGAACTAATTGAAATGGCTGCTAATCTCGGCATTTCGAAGAACGTTATCTTCACCGGTTTTATTCGTGGCAAAAAGCTTCGCGATGTCTACGCAATTTCGGACATTTTTGTAATGAGTTCAATTTCGGAACCATTTGGTCTAACAGCACTTGAAGCCGCACATCATGGCGATGCGCTAATTCTTACTAAACAATCTGGTGTTGCCGAAGTGATTTGGTCTGCTATGACCTATGATTTCTGGGATGAGAGGAAGCTTGCTGACGAGATTGTGTCAATTTCTAGAAATAGTGCCCTGAAGGAATCATTGCAGCAAAATGTGATGAATGAGTACGACAAAATTTCGTGGAATGATGTTGCAAAAAAGTGCATCAAGGTTTACAATAATACAATAAAACATAAGAGGAAATAGGGTGCGAGCAGTTTGTTTATACCTACACATTCACCAGCCAATCCGCTATCGCGAGTACTCAATTTTTGACGTTGGTAATAATTCGAACTATTTTTATGATAATTATAGCGGTCGCCAATCAAACGAGCGCATTTTCCGCAAAGTCGCTGACAAAAGCTACTATCCAATGCTTAATCTCCTGTTTAGAAACATGGAGAGATATCCTGAATTCAAAGTATCATTTTCCATCACTGGTACCTGGCTTGAGCAAGCCGAAAAATGGGCACCAGATCTCATCAATATCATTCGTGAGATGGTAAACCGTGGCCAGGCCGAAATCGTCGGCGAAACCTATTATCATTCACTAGCTTATTTCTATAACCTAGATGAGTTTAATGACCAAGTTACAATGCATGCCGAGACCGTAGAGCGCTTGTTTGGCGTTAGACCAAAAGTATTTAGGAATACTGAGTTTGCTTACAATGATTCCCTCGCCCACTGGGCCGAAGAAAAAGGCTATAAAGGTATTCTCGCTGAGGGTTGGGATAAGGTACTCGGCTGGCGTAGTTCTAACCACGTTTATCGTCCGGCTGGCTGCGAAAACCTTCGCCTACTACTAAAAAATTATCGTTTATCTGATGATATTGCCTTCCGTTTTTCGAACCGCGCTTGGGCTGAATGGCCGCTTACTGTACCGAAATACCAGCAATGGGTAAATGATGACTGCTTACGTGGTAATCTAATCAACCTCTTCATGGACTTTGAAACCTTTGGTGAACACCAATGGCGTGATACCGGCATCTTTGATTTTATGGAAACATTTATTTCGTCCTGGCTTGGTCAATATGAAAACAAATTTGTGACGGTTTCGGAAGCCTGTGATCTCGAAGAGCCAGTAGATGAAGTCTCAATGCCAGAAACCGTGACCTGGGCAGATACTGAGCGCGACCTATCCGCTTGGCTATCAAATTCGATGCAGTCGGCCGCGATGAGCCAAATCTTTGGTCTCCGTGACCAAGTGTTATTAACCCACGATGGTCAATTAATTGCCGACTGGCGCTATATGACTACATCCGATCATCCATATTCAATGTGTACCAAATATTGGAATGATGGCGACGTCCATGCCTACTTCT
>CAZORJ010000041.1:0-5308 GCA_964582425.1 uncultured Candidatus Saccharibacteria bacterium | reverse complement strand
CAGTGGCATTGGCGAGTTGGGTCGCAAAGTCATTGGCATCCGGATCAATTTGAGTACGCGACCAACCGAGGAAGCCGTAGCCTGAACGTTGGTAATTTGAAGGATTGAGTGTAACATCGCTATTAGATGTTAATTGAGTGTGCGACGCCTCATCCATTGCAGTGGAGTTTGTCGCGCCGTTGCCATTATAGGTAATTCTTCCGCCTCCTTTAATACATCTCGCTAGGTATGAAACATACTTTCTACTACCGTATGTAATTCTGACCTCCGTATCATTAAGACCAAGGAAGTACTGGCTAGTGCTACTTGAATTGTGCCAACCAGTGGATGCGGAATAGTAGCCCCACGTTCTAAAACTGTAATCATTATTTGTATTATATGTATAACCACCATAAAGGAAATTAATAGGATAGGTGCGATATCTAGATGACATTACTGCGCCAGTTGGAGTAGTTGAAGTATTATGAGTTGCTTTAAGTCCGCCCATTGAATACCCTAGATTTGAATATTCCCCACTTGACCCGCCAGTTGGGATGTGCCAGCCAGCTGGACAAATACTACCACCGGTACCGTCATCTGAATCTCTAAGGCCATTGCCAGCGGTGACAGTATACCAGTTATAATACTTACCAGATTGTTCTAGCATTCTCGGATTTCTAAAGAGCACTCTTTCTGTGCAGGCGGCTGAATCAGTGCTACACCAAGAATAAGTTGAAGTTCTGTTTGTTAAGAAGTTTTCGGTTGGGTAATCTGTATTATCGGCCGTAATATTTGCTGTTTTAGGATCAATTCTTAGTGCCTCTATCATCCAACATTGTCCGTCTGGGAGCTTTGCCACTGCGTAAGTATTACCATCTCTTACATCTGTTAGCGCGGTAACATCACCTGGAGTGATGGTGCCATCGCTATAGGTCGCAGCGGTAAGACGGCCACAACCATCCCAGGTTTGAAGATTCCCTTCTGATTTTACCCATACCGCATAGAGTGTCACTGTGGCTGGGGTATTAACACCAAGTGTTGTAGAATTTACGGTAATAGTTTCATTTGGACCGTAAATCTTGGCGCTAGATAATTGGGTGGTAAAATCGTTGGCATCTGGGTCAATTTGAGTAAGTGACCAGCCGAGGAAGCCATACCCAGTTTTAGCATAATTATTTGCGTAGAGCATGATTGAACTACCATTTGGTATGCCGAAATGTACAAATGCATTCATGTTGGTGGTGCTGGTGGCTCCATTACCGTTATAAATAATCGTATACGCCGCATCCCACTGTGCGTAGAGCGTAGTGGCGGTAGTCACTGAATAAGTATTTGTGTAGGTCGTGCCTGTGCCATCAGCTTTAGTGTTCCAGGATGCGAAGGAATGCCCACTGTAGTTGAATACATCTTGCGGCAGTGTAATTGATGAATTGGCAGTTCCATAAATTCTGGCTATTTTGCCACTGCCGTTGTTTGAGTTAAGAGTTATCTCTACGCCACTTGCCGAAATGCATCTTACTGGGGCGGCAGCACTCTTAAAGATTGCTTCTCCAATTATTACCGAAGAAGAGTCAAAGCCAAAGCGAAATGCCCCTGATCCGCTGGACGTAGATGCTGACCAGTATTCTGCATCGGTCCCCCTGCCATAATATGTTGATACCCAAACATAACCTGAATGAATAAAGTTATTTGGAAATGCCCTCAGGCCGGTTGAAACAGTGGTAGAGCCAGAGTTAGCTAATGTATTTAGAACCTCAAATTCCTTATTATCACCAGCTGTGGATGAGGATGTAGGCAGTCTCCAACCGGCTGGGCAAATCGAAGTACCAGATTGTTCAGATTCTACAGTTGTAGATAATTCATTGGTATTTGCTTTGGCGGCTGGATAATTATAGTAATTGCCATAAGAGTAGATGTTCTGTGCTGAACCAGTCATTCTTTCTACAGTATTAGTTATATTCGCGTCGTTATAGCGTGGAATACGATATTGTGTTAAGTCGCCATAAATTGTATATTCTGAGTTTGATGAAGAGTCGGCCGTGTAAATCGAGTTTGCGGTTGCAAGCGATGTAATTGTGGCAAGTTCAGAGTTTGCTAAACCATTGAACACGCCGCCAAAACCTTGTGTCTTGGTTTTGTCGCCCCAGTCCATATCGTCATAATTATTGCTTAGGCGGAGGTTTTCAATCATCCAACAGTTGCCATCGGCGAGCTTTGCCACTGCATAGACTTGGTTGTCACGGGTATCTTTAAGTGCAGTTACACCACCAGAAGAGAGCGATGAACAACCGGTCCAGCCTTGGAGATTGCCGGCGGATTTGATCCAAACAGCATAAAGAGTCTCACTATCCTGGAATCCTGTGGTATTAATGGTTTCATTTGGACCATAGACAGTGGCATTGGCGAGTTGGGTCGCAAAGTCATTGGCATCCGGATCAATTTGAGTGTATGACCAACCGAGGAAACCGTAACCTGGGCGCTTATAATTTGAAGCATAGAGGTTAATTGAACCGCCTGCTGTAGCAGTATGAGTGACTTTCATGGTTGTATCACTTGAGGCGCCGTTGCCGTCATAGACAACTTTTGAAAGGTCCTTAATACAGCGCATACGGATGCGTGAGATTACATTTCTACCATAAGTTAGCTGCACTACATTATTATCTGTTATGTTTGCGTAGGCGTAGTGCGGATTGGAACCCCAGGCCTGCGTGGACCAGAGAGTACCTTCCGTTCTATATGAATTAATGTATTCAGATTGGAAATAATAACCTGAAAGAAGAATATTTAATGGATACTTTCGTAGTCTAGCAGAGAACTCTGCCGCCGTTGGCGAAGTCGTACTATCTAGATTTGCTAGAAGACCACCGACTGATGTATAGAGCGCGCCATATTCACTGCTGGAACTGGTGGTGCTAGTCGGCAGATGCCAACCAGCCGGACAAATGTCGCCAGTAACATTAGTCGCAACGAAGGTTCCGTTGCCACCCGTGGCAGTATACCAGTTATAATAAGTGCCTGAATAGGTTGAGTTGGTATTAGTAGTATAAATTATTCTTTCTGTGCCGGCAGAGTTGTTACAGTTAGACGTACAATCTGTATAAGTATTAGTGCGATCATTAAGGAATGTTCTAGTTGGATTATTAGTATTATCTTCTGTCATATCGGCAGTTTTTGGATCTAGACGAAGATTTTCAATCATCCAACAACGGCCATCTGGGAGCTTGGCAACCGTATAAGTATTATTGTCGCGTTCGTCGGTGAGGGCAATTAGACCACCCATAGTAATGGTGCCGTTTGAATATGTAGCTGAGGTCATACCTCTACAACCGTTCCAGTCTTGGAGAGTACCGGAAGATTTGAGCCAAACGGCATAAAGAGTAACGGTGGCTGGCGCAGTAACGCCAAGCGTGGTTGAGTTCACGGTAATAGTTTCATTTGGACCAAAGATTTTGGCATTTGCAATGAGGGTAGAAGCGTTGGAGGCATCTGGATTGATTTGGGTAGTGGACCAACCAAGGAAGCCGTAGCCAGGACGGCCATAATTATTAGCATAGAGCATGATTTCTGTATTATTCCTAACATTGGAATGTGTATACATATTCATGTTGGTGCCACTAGTATGGTTGTTGCCGTTATATCTGATTTCGTAGGCATCATCCCATTGTGCATAGAGAGTAACATTTGAGGATGGAACAGTATATGTAGTAGTGTAGCTAGTGCCAGTGCCGTCGTCTGCAGTATTCCAAGATGAGATAGAATATTCCTCGTTTTCAAACATGTCTAGGCTGAGTGTGATAGTATCGCCGGCAGTAGCGTAGATTCTGGCAACTTTATCGGTGCCATCATTGGAATCGAGCTTAACTTCCACGCCGGTTGGGATAACACAACGAACGGTATAACCACTATATAGTCCACCCGTGTTATTAAGGTAGCCAAGTGGAACCCAGAGATTATACGATTGATACGCGGCCCAGTTCATATTGACATAATACAAGGAGTTGGTAGCGTAATAGCCACTTGCGCCGCGACCAGTAACTGAGGTGCTATTATAATAGCCGGAATTAATAAAGTTGTTTGGATACTTTCTGAGGTTACTTGTAGTAACGGCAGTTAACATAGCGCCATAATCACTGTTTGATCCATTCCCAGAAGGTAGTTTCCAGCCAGCTGGACAAATTGAGGTACCCACCATGTCATTTTCGTCGGAAGTAATGGCCTTGGTGTTAGCCATTGCAGCAGGATAATTATAATAATTACCGTATGAATAAACATTATTATCGCCGGACGTCATAGTAGAAACGGTGGTGGTGGTATTGTAGCTGTTGTAGCGCGGGATACGATCATCAAGGCGGTCGCCCTTAATAACATTGAGTGAGCTTGAGGTACTATCAGTGGTGTACTTTGAGTTGGCAAGAATACTATTGCTCCAGTTACCACCTTCTGAACCGGCGAGGCCATCAAACACACCACCGAAGCCTTGGGCCTTGGTTGGATCCGAAGAATTGGCAGCATTGAGACGGAGATTTTCAATCATCCAACATTTACCGTCGGCGAGCTTAGCAACGGCATAAACTTGATTATCGCGGGTATCTTTGAGGGCGGTAACGCTTCCCTGCGCAAGTGACGGACAACCAGTCCAGTTTTGAAGATTGCCAGCGGATTTAACCCAAACTGCATAAAGCACGGCATCGTCAGTGCCTAGGTCATTAATGTTGATGGTTTCGTTTGGACCATAGATAGTAGCATTGGCGATTTGGGTGGCAGCATTAGAATCGTCTGGATTAATTTGAGTTTGTGACCAACCAACGAAGCCGTAACCGTTGCGGGCATAGTTTGATGCGAATAGCTGGGTAGAAGAGCCATTAAGATCTGAGTGGAGTTTATTACTCATTGAAGTTGAACTAGTAGCACCGTTGCCATTATAGGTGATAGTACCCATATCCCTTAAGCAACGGACTGGACGAGCAACATACTTAAGCTGCCCACTAGTCTTTTGGACTTCATTTTTAGAAACAGCAAAATAATTATAATAGTAGTTTCCTTCTCTATTCCATAGATACCTTGTTGAAATATAGCCAAAGTCTGGATAATCAAATGATGTACCATTAGACGTCACACCACTCTTTACGATGTTTTGTGGGTAGGAACGGAACCTTGTAGACATCGTTTCGCCAGTTGGATTCGTAGAGTCATTATGATTACTATTATTGCCACCGAGAGACTGGATAAGATTTACTATCTCAGACCCAGCATCGTATGAAGAAGGAACATGCCAGCCGGTTGGGCAAATATCGCCTCCAATTGGATCGTTTGAAGCATATTCTCCGCT
>CAZORJ010000040.1:0-5328 GCA_964582425.1 uncultured Candidatus Saccharibacteria bacterium | reverse complement strand
CCATCAACGAGCACTGTAAACTGACCGTCTTGCGGTACACGGTGTTCATCAATCTTGAGGTTAGAAAGAATCTTAATACGTGAAACCAGTGCTGGCGCCACATTCTTTGGAAGATCCATGATACGACGAAGCACACCATCAATACGACAACGAATAATGAGCGATCCTTCTAGTGGCTCAATGTGAATATCGGATGCTTTTGTCTTAGCAGCATAGCTTAGAATCGTAGTAAGAGCTTTCGAAATTGGCGAGTCTTGTACAATGGTTTTAACATTACTCTTTTCAGCCGCTTCCTCTTCGTTACCTTCCTTCACTGCTTCTGTTACACCAGTAAGATCACCATGACTCTTCTCAATCATTTCACGAATGCCATGCTCAGATGACATCCATACCCGAATCGGGCGTCCCATGAGATTAGACAAATAGTCTGTTGCCTGGACGTTCGTTACATCCGCCATGGCTACGTTTAGAAGACCGTCTTTTTCACCTAATGGGATGGCGAGCTCTCTTAGCTGCGCATCCTGCGGGATCATTGAAAGAATGTCTTGTTCAATTTGGACATTCTTCAGTTCTACATAAGGCACACCAATGAGAAGTGCGGTAGCACGCGCCACCATATCTTCGTTCGCTACACCTCTTCTTGTTAGTTCACCTAGTACTGACTGCTCAGAACCAGAACCTTCAACCTCGGCAATTACGCCCTGCACGAGATTAGCGTCGACTAAACCTTCAGCGACCAAAATATTGATGATATTTCGTTCGGCCTCTTTAGTCAGTAGTGCCATTCTCGTTTTCCCCGTTTTGTTCTTGGTTTTCGTTTTCGTTCTCGTTCCCGTTCTGATTCTCTTCTTCTTGCTGTTCTTCTTGTTGCTGCTCTTCCTCTTGCTGCTGGTTATCATTACCGCCATCGGTTACAAACACATTGTCATTACAAACGCCGTTTTCACCTAAATCAGTACAGCTACCAACAATCACTTCAACTGTAGGGTTCACCGAACGGAAATTAAACACTTCTGTATCCGGTTCAGCTAGATTAAAGACTTCCGTCTCACCAATTGTGCTAAACGTCACATCCTGTAATTCGGGCAAGAACATATTACAAACGAAGTAAGCTACAAGTGCTCCGATAATTGCAGCAAAGACCGATGTAGTTAAATCTTGTTTCATTACTTCCCGCCTTTCTGTTCAACCTTAACTGTTTGCTTAGTCTCGGCAAGCTCGGATGGTTGCATGTAAAATGCCTCCGCTTGCGCCTGCAAAATCAATTTATCATTACTTGCCCATTCAATCGTCGCACGATCAATGTTAAATTCACGAATTGAGCGTTCCACGTTTTCAAGGAAGTTCACCGTGGTTGCCGTGTGTGATTCGACTGAAAGACGCACTGAAATAGATTGTAAATTCGTACCAATACTTGAAGTACCCGTGCTACCAGTTGGTGTCAACATTTCTGGCTCAATTCCAGTAATCAAAAAGATTTTATTCAAAGACGAAAGGAGTGCTTCCTCGTTCTTAATTGACGGCAAAGCATCTGGAATAATACGTAGTGCCGAACAGCTTTGAATGAGCTCACCAGCTGCTACCAAATCATCATCAGTTTCAGCTGTATTGTAAATCTCATTAAGCTCATCATAGCTATATTTCTTACCAGTATATGGGTTAATACAAGTTGAGGTGCTTTCCTTTGGCACAGCGTTAAGTGCAGTATTGGCCGCTAAGTTCTCCATGATGTTAGCTCTTAACGTACCCGGAATCACTGAAACATCAATTGTATCAGGATTACAGCGCTTAAGTTCTTCTTCACTATAAATCGTACCAGATGGTTTCTTGCAAACACCAATATCGCGAATTGCGTTTGAATATGCTACAATCGCTTTTTCTTCTTCCGCAATCACTCTCACATTAAATGAAATCTGACCAATAAAGTGGAAAATGAGAGATACCGCTACGCCAAGGAAAATAGCTGCACCAAGTACCGCTAGAAGCATGTACTGCTGGGCTTGCGAAATTTTCGCTCTTTTTTCAATTGCAACTTCTTTAGCCATTATTTATCTCCTTCGTTACATGTCTTGTCACCAGGATCACAGTCCGCGGCCTTTTGGGCAAACATGTCTTGAATTTGTACGTAGGAATCCGTCACGTTGAAACGACCAGATGGGCCGAGTGAAATAACGTGATTATTGGTGAACTTAAATACATCTGGAGTTAGAGTAATCACAGCCGAGAAGCGAAGCACCAATTCTTCTGATGAGTCACGACCGTTTGACGAATCAGAGATTCTAATACCGTCTGAACCATCCGGCACCAAGTAGCAGCTGTTGTTCTCGCTACTCCAAGTTACTGCACCAGTAGTTTGATTTTGCACACCAGTATAGGTGATACATTCACTTTCAAAATGGGCTACACCGGAAATTCTACCGTCTGTATCCATATATGGCTCACCTTCAACTTCTTTGGTCTTATACCATTCGGTAAACTGTGGTGTACGCCAAATCTTTACTACCACCTGATCATCATAAATCTCAGTCTCATAGCCCTCCGTACGGCGAGCAATTTCGCTTTCAGTGAGTTTTTCGTCGTCGCTATTCTTGTTCTCTTCCTCACCTTCCTCACCATCTTCAGATTTATCCGATTCGTCTTTTTCTTCTGGTTCATATGAAGGATTACAGCCTTCACCCGTAATCAACCAGTAAGCATAGTAACCTTTTTCTTTATCCGAGAAGGTAGCGCCATCTACACCAGACTCAATCATACAATAGGCTGGAATTTGGCTACCGTTCTTATCAACGTAATTACCATAATCAAAGCGCATATATTGCATACTCTTCTTAAAGGAATCAAGTACGTTGTAGTCGATGTATGGTGGCTCACCAGCATTGGCCTGTGCATCAAATGAAATCGTTGGTGATGCGCCAGAAAGATCGATACTAAGCTCAGAAATTGTGATCTTGTCTGCACCTTTAGGAAGCAGTGCCGACAAAACGCCAAATGAACGAGACAAGAGCTTTTTGTTTTTCGAAATTGCCGACAAATTACCAAGCTGATCACGAATCGTTAAGAAATCGCTAAGATCGTTATATGATTTCATCTTCTTAGAAAGGTTTTCAATCATCGCCTTCTTGCCATCCGCTACGGCTTGTTGGCCACCAGCAATCATTGCGAAGAACAAAATCACACCAACACTAGCTGATGCTACTACGATACAAAGGAAGAAGATGAAGTTACGCATCTTCAAGGCTTTAATCATTTCGCCTTTAATATCCGGTACGAGGTTAATTTCACGCGCCATTAGTCGTTACTCCTTTCCGAAAGGCCAATCACTACGGCGAACTCGCTCGCTACTGGCATGAGCGCCTGCTTTTGGTCAGGCATTGTGCGAACCATTTGCCAAGGATCTCCCTTCATTGATGGAACATTCGTACGCGCTTCAATATATTCTGGGAACAATGGAATTCTACTTGCGTAGCCAGAAAGCACAATTCCTCCAACCTTTCCGTTTAAGTATTTGGTCTGGAAGAAACGAACAGACTTAGTCAGTTCTGATGCATAGCTTTCTAGAATGTGGCTCAGCGTCTTAAACACTTGACCTTCAACCTTATCTTCTGCGAGGCCGAATTTCAAGATGAACTGTCTGGCTTGGTCTTCACGAACATCAAGACCACCGGCCAAGGTTTTCACGAAATTTGAGAAACCACCAGGAATTGTACGCACCAGGCGTGGTTGGTTGCGGTACACAATTACAAGGTCGGTTGATCTTTCACCAAGGTCTACAATCATGGTGGCATCCATCGCACCCGGAATGGCCAGGGCTCTTGCCATTGCTAGTGGTTCCGGTTCCATCGCAACAATGTTTAGACCGGTTCTTTCAATTGTTTCCATGGTTGATTCGGCGTATTCCTTCGCAATAGAAGAAACTAGAACTTCAGTTTTGGCTGGGTCATTTGGGCTAGGCCCTAAAATCACATAATCTGCCTTGGCATCACTCATTGCCATCGGCACATATTTATCAATCTCATACTTAAAGGCTTTTTGCAGTTCCTTTTCTGGCATTGTGTCAGTTTCAACAATTGAAGTAAAGGTCTTTCCTGCTGGAAGCCCAATCGCAATATTCTTAGTTTTAATACCTGCCTGATTTACGGCACCCATAATCGCCTCACCGAGACGCTTACGGCCGAGATCAGAGCTATCATTGATTAGTTTTTGGTCACAAGGTACATATGCGTACTTCAAAAGCTGCCAACCGTGCTGACTGTTGCCAGCAAGTTGTACGATTCGCATCGAACTTGTCCCAATATCAAGGGAGAAGAAATCGCCCACGCCATGTAATAAGTTCATAAAACAATTATAAGCTTAATCTTTTTATTTTGCAAGAATTAAATCATAAAAACGTTCTAGATTTCCAGTGCGGCCTTTTAGATCGTTGTCACGTTTGTTCGCTATAATGAAACCATTTGACTTCAGAAAGAATTCAAATTCTTTAATTATCTGACGTCGAATAGACTCATTCTTCACTACGCCACGATTTAACTGCGCCGGAGTAGCCTCAAACTGTGGTTTCAACATAACTAAAAATCTTGTATCTTTTTTCGCAAGGTGAATCTTGGTGTATTTCAAGATTTTTGCAAGCGACACAAACGAAACATCCGCTACTACCACATCCGGCTTGTCTTTTTCATCCAGCTTAAAATAAAACACGTCGGTTTTCTCGTGCAAGTCAATTCGTGGATCAAAACGCAGTGGCGCTTTCATTTGGTTCGTACCTTTTTCAACTGCGATTACTTTTTTCGCACCATTCTTAAGTGCGAGCTCAGTAAAACCACCTGTCGATGAGCCAATATCAAGCACCACCTTGTCCTTAAAATCAAAATTGAAGGCGCGCGCTGCGCCCTCAATTTTAAGATAGCCTCTATTTACGGCCGCGATATTCATAAGTGTCTGTATCCACCGAAACCATTTCACCCTGCTTGATAAATGCAGGAACTTTGATTACAACACCAGTTTCAAGTGTTGCATCCTTCATTACAGAAGAAGTAGTATCACCCTTTACTGCAGTCTCAGTATAGGTAACTTCAAGCCAGATGTTCTTTGGCAGAACCAAGTTAATTGGTGTGCCATTGTAGAACTGGATTTCCATTTCATCACCATCTTTCATGAAATCTTTCATGTCACCAACCATGTCGGCTGAAAGCTCATATTGTTCGAAAGACTCTGGGTCCATGAAATAGAATTTTTCATCATCGCGATAAAGATACTGCACCTTGCGGGTAGTAACTTCTGCTGGCTCAATTTTCTCCTGGCCTTTAAAAGTTTTTGGAAGAAGTGCACCCG
>CAZORJ010000039.1:0-5471 GCA_964582425.1 uncultured Candidatus Saccharibacteria bacterium | reverse complement strand
CTCGATTATATAAAACAACAAAAGGAGGCTAATTAATGCCAAAGAGGAAATATAAATTCAGGTTGTTTAGCGCAGTGCTCGCGACAGTCTGTATAATCTTGGTGGGAGATGCGGTAGCACCTACTGCGGCCATCGGTAACTCGATGTACGTCTGGTGGGCAATCATGCTGATCGGTTTCTTCGTGCCATATGCGCTTATCAGCGCAGAGCTAGGTACACAGTACCCGTCTGAAGGCGGTATGTATACCTGGATTAAGAAGGCCTTTGGAAAGAAATGGGCCTCAAGGGTAGCTTGGTTTTACTGGGTGAATTATCCACTCTGGATTGCATCACTTGCCGATCTCATCACCACGATGCTCATGCAGATGTTTGGCATCGAGATGGAAATGTGGATGGTACTTGGAATCCAATTATTCTACATTGCACTTGTAACAATTCTTGGTATGCTTCGTATTTCTCAATCCGATGTAGTATCAAATATTGGTGCAATTATCAAAATCATACTACTTGGTGCAATTGGCGCACTTGGTTTCTATGTACTCTTTACGAAGGGTACGGCCAACCCAGTTGAGTCATGGCATGATTTAGTACCATTAGCATCGGCGGAAGGCGGCATTGATTGGGCTGGTCTTTCATTTGTGGCGCTTATTATCTTTAATATGCTCGGCTTTGAAGTGGTCGGCACGTTCTATGATGATATGGACAAACCAAAGAAACAGATTCCAAAAGCAATCATTCTTGGCGGTATTCTCATCGCTGTCTTCTATATCCTTCCTTCATTCGGTATGGGTGTAGCGATTCCATATGAAGAACTTGAAACCAATACTGGTTTCCTCGATTCATACAATGTATTGCTCGCAAACGCAGGCTTTGCGGAAGCTGCAATTCAATCGATTACTATTGTAGTTGGTGGTCTATTTATACTAACCTTAATTTCAAATATTTCTTCATGGAACTTCGGTGTTTATTCAGTGATTGCATTTGCCGCTGAAGATGGTATGTTCCCGAAATCATGGAAAAAGCGTAATAAAGACGGTGTACCTTATGTAGTTGGCATTTGGACTGGTGTAATTGCGGCGCTACTTGCTGCAACTGGTATCATCCTAGCTTACTGCTTCCCGGAATGGGAAGAAGGTTCCAACTTGTTCTGGGCATTCTTCGATGTGTCGCTCGTGTGTCTACTTTTGTCGTACATTCCAATGTTTGCGGCATTTATCAAACTTCACAAGAACGGCAAACAAGTCCAGAATGGTTATTGGATTACGATTGGTCCAGTGATGAGATGGTTAATGGGTATTATCCCACTAATTCTTCTCTTTATCTCGCTGTTCTTCACGTTCATTCCAGAATTTAGCCTTGAAGCGATTCAAGACAATATGACGCTGATTGGAAGCTCAGTTGTATGCATCGTAATTGGTGAAATCTTGATTGCTAGAATGACGATCAATGATAAAAGAAAGAAAATTTCTGGTAAGAAAAGCGTAGCTAGAAGATAAAACAAAAAAATAGGGTGGCAGCTTAGTATTGTCTGACTGATGTCAGCATACTAAGTTGCCATTAATAGTATAAAGAAAGGAATTAAATGAAACTACAATCAACGCCGAAGCAAGATGGGTACTACATGCCTTCTGAGCTTGCTCCGCACAAATGTACTTATATTCTGTGGCCAGAAAGGCCAGACAACTGGCGGATGGGTGCGAAGCCAGCCCAAAAAGCTTTTCGTGAAGTGATTGAAAAGATTGCTAAGCACGAACCAGTAGTAGTGGGTACCAACCAATCACAATATTTGCACCTTCTTGGTATGAATATGGAGAACGTTTCAATTGTTGAAATGTCTAATAACGATTCTTGGATTCGCGATTCAGGTGCAACAATGGTGATTAATGGACAAGGTGGAATTCGCGCAGTTGACTGGGGCTTTAATGCATATGGTGGGACAGTTGACGGCATTTATTTCCCTTGGGATTATGATGACTATGTAGCAGCGAAGATGGCTGATATTGAACACGTTGATCGTTACGTGCCAGATAACTTTATTTTGGAAGGCGGCGCAATTCATACGGATGGCGAGGGAACTTTGATTGTGACGGAAGAAACGTTGCTTTCGGAAGATCGCAATCCAGATTTAACGCGTGAGGAAATTGAACGGACTTTATGCGAATATACTGGATGTGAAAAAGTATTGTGGTTGCCATTTGGTGTTTACCGTGATGAAGATACTGAAGGTCACGTCGATAATGTCTGCCAATTTGTAGCACCAGGTAAGGTGGTACTTGCATGGGAAGATAATCCAGAAGATCCACAACATGAGCGCTCCGTAAAGGATTTGGAATACTTACAATCTGTGACGGACGCAAAGGGACGTCAACTTGAAGTAATTAAGATTCACGTACCAAATCCAATTTATATTACGGAAGAAGAAGCGGCGTGGATTGATTCAGTAGATGGAACTTATCCTCGTGTACCAGGCGATCGTTTGCCAGCATCATATATTAATTATTACAACTGTAATGGTGCAATTATCTTGCCGGTCTTTAATGATCCGCATGATGAAGAAGCAATTCGCACCTTGCAAGGATTGTTCCCTGACCGTGTGATTGAAACGGTTTACGCAAGGGAAATCTTGCTAGGTGGCGGCGATATTCACTGTATCACGCAGCAAGTGCCAAGAGCTTAACTGACTCTGAAAAATCCGGTCTTTAAGGGCCGGGTTTTTGTGTTATAATATGCTTATGGATAAACTACAGTATGATGGGCCTGTAGTGCTCGCAATATTAGATGGCGTCGGCCTTGCGCCAGATGGTCCGGGTAATGCCGTATCAAAAGCAAGGACAAATTTTCTTGGTAAAGCAGCAAGAGAGTATCCTCACATTGCTTTGAATGCTTCTGGTGAAGCAGTAGGTTTAACACCTGGGCAAATGGGTAATTCTGAAGTTGGACATAACACAATTGGTGCTGGTAAATCAATTAAACATGGGATTGCACGCGCGAACGAAGCCATCAATTCGGGCGAGTGTTTTAATTCTGAAGCTTGGAAGGGCGTAGTTTATCAAGTTAAAAAGGACGGCGAGCATACATTGCATTTTTCTGGGATCTTTTCGGATGGTGGTGTGCACAGCCACATTGAACACTTGGAAAGAATGATTGAGAGAGCTTACCGCGACGGCGTAAAGAAGATGCGAATTCACTGTGTGTTTGATGGTCGTGATGTGGCGCCACAATCGGAACCGAAATTCATTGACAGAATTGAAGACTACGCGAAGAAGTTCCCTGATGCTGATATTAAGATTGCAACCGGTGGCGGTAGAATGGTTTTTGTGGCGGATCGTTATGAAAATGATTGGCAGATGGTAGCCCGTGGTTGGGATGCGATGGTAAATGGTGAAGCAGATTATTATTTCAAATCTGCGGATGAAGCCATCCAAGTGCTTAGGCGTCTGAATCCAGAAGTGCAAGACCAATATCTCCCGCCATTTGTAATTGTAGATGAAAATGAAAAGCCAGTGGGGCAGATTAAAAAAGGTGATGCAGTAGTGTACTTTGACTTCCGTGCCGACCGGGCGATTGAAATCTCAATGGCGTTTACCTACTGGGATTTCCCTTACTTTAATCGTGGTGATTTCCAGCCAAGCGATGTGTATTTTGCTGGGCTTACGGAATATAATTCTGACACGCATGTGCCGGAGCATCGTTTATTTGAACCGAATGTGATTACTAATACACTAAGCAAGTTCTTGTCCGATCGTAAACTTAAACAATATGCGATTTCAGAAACGGTGAAGTTTGGCCATATTACTTATTACTTTAATGGTGATAGCTATGAACCAAACAAAGGCGAGGTGTTTAAAGAAATTGAATCCTATACGGAGCCATTTGAAACGCGCCCATGGATGAAGTGCGCAGAGATTACGGATGAAGTACTAGATAATCTTGATAAATTTGATTTCGTACGCGTGAATTTCCCTGGTGGCGATATGGTTGGTCATACGGCTGACATGGAAGCAACAATTGTGGCGATGGAGTCAATTGATTTGTCACTTAAAAGAATTGCGGAAAAAGTTGATGAACTAGGTGGTGTGTTAATAATTGCTGCCGACCATGGTAATGCCGAAGAATTACTTGATGAAGATGGCAATAAAAAGACTGCACATACGCTGAATAAGATCCCTTGCATTATTTATGACAACACTGAAAACCGTTATAAATATAGAACGGTGCCGGTTTACGAGCCGGGTCTAGCAAATATTGCTTCAACGATTGCAATCTTGCTCGGCCAGAACGACTACCCTGATTCTTGGGAAAAACCATTGATTTCTGTGCTATAATTAGGGCATTATGATTACGAAAGCTATTATCCCGGTTGCGGGATGGGGGACTAGGCGTCTTCCTATTACTAAGATTATTGAAAAATCAATGCTCCCGGTGGGGAACCGTCCACTCGTGGATTATTCGGTACAGGAGTTAATTAAAGCTGGTGTAAAAGACATCTATATGGTGATTTCGAACACCGAACCATGCCAAGTACAAGAGTTTTACAAGGATAACTTGGCACTTAATCAGTATTTGATTGAGCGTGGCAAGGAAGATAGGTTGAAACTTGCTAAAACTTTGCCGGATGATGTGACGATTCACTACACGGTGCAAGATCCAGCGAGCAAGTATGGTACGGCAGTGCCAATTGCACTCGTGGTAAAGGAATACAAGATTGACGAGCCAGTCCTTGTGTTTATGGGTGATGATTTTATTTGGAATCCGGGTGGCGAATCGGCAGCCGAGGCTTTGATTAAAGCTTCTGGCAAGAAGGAAGAATCGGCCATTCTTGGTGTTGAGATTCCAATCGAAAAAGTTAAGAAATACGGTGTGCTTTCTGAAAAAGACGGTAAATTAGTGGGCGTGGTTGAAAAACCAGAACCGAGTGAAGCGCCTTCAAATCTAATTAATGTCTCAAAGTATATTATGGCGCCAGAGCTCCTTAAGAGAATCTGTAAATATGTTGATGAGCATGATTTTGGCCCGAAGGACCAAGAGTACATGGTAACTGATCCGATTGATGAGTTTATTAAGGACGGTGGCGTGATGCGCGTAGCACCTACAACTGGTGAATACCTGGACGGCGGATCGGTTGAGGGCTGGCTCCATGCTAACAACGTAGTTTGCGGTTAGTAGCTTAAAACAGATTAAAAAATCTAAATTAGCACTCTTGCATTATGAGTGCTAATTTTGTATAATAAGATCATGCAAGAAGAATTTAGTGAAATTATGAATCGGCTAAGCGAAAACGCAAGGTTTGCGCTGCAAAAGGCCGATTTTTATAGTAAGAGATACAATAATGGTTACATGAGCACGGAACACTTGCTGCTTGGCATTATGGCGATTGATACTTCTACGGCAGCAAAAATGATTCGTGAACAAGGTGCCACACTCGAAGAGGTTGAAAAAGCCTTAAATAAGGTAGCAGTGGAAGTGCCTGG
>CAZORJ010000038.1:0-5540 GCA_964582425.1 uncultured Candidatus Saccharibacteria bacterium | reverse complement strand
AGATAAGTTTCCATCGGCTGATCTTTTTTGAGTGGCAAAGCTAGCACCAAAAACAGGAACACCGGTGGCAGAGGAATTAATGCGAGAAGCGGAAAAAGTTGAAATAAACCCACCGCCAAAGCAATTAATAGGCCCGCTGCTAGAAGGTATCCGAACTGCCGAGAACTGAATGGCCCAAGCAGTTTGTCGTCCGCCTCAACGTCTTGAGGCACCTTATATTGCGCCATATACTAATTATTATAGCATATTAAAACGGATATACTAAAGGTTTTAATAGTTATCTGGATCGTTCAAAAGATCGCACAAATACTCTTTCATCGCGTGACTATCCGCATATGGATCGTCCTCATGGAACTTCTTATATTGGGTCGCGATAAAGCTATCTGCACCGAGCGTTTCTACTACATACTTAAATGATTCACTAAAGAAGGTGTCGTCATCATCACGGTTGTCGTGCCACAAATCTTCCACGTGTGATACATATGATGCCCTGTCTACAGACGTATAAATTCTGCCGGCGTCATCATCTTCTTCTGGCGTATCACCCTCACCACGCTCAGCACGCATTTTACGCTTCGCTTCTTCAAACTCACGTTTTTCACGAAGCTTATCGTTTTCAAGTTTCACATTAATAGCGACTTCGTTATCAAGGTCAAGGAGTTCGCGTACCCAGTCTTTGGCGTTGTTGGCCGCACCAGATCTACGTGTGCGGTAAATCTGATTGAGCTTGCCTTTATTATCAAGCACCCTTCTGAATTTAGCACCCGCCATCCTCATCTTAATCTTCTTCGACTCAGCCGCATACCGTTGTTTAGCTTCATCCGTAGAAAGATCGCCGTATCTAGTTTGGAGTTCGGCGAGCTCACGCTCAAGTTCGCGCCTTTCAGCCTTTTGTTCTTCCGTCCAGCCTTCCGTATCATCCTTTTCGTAGGCACTAGCAAAGTGTTCAATTAAGGCGTCCTTGTAGTCTGAACGAAGCCCAAGAATCTGCGTTGGCGTCTGGTCGGTAATGTAATTCAAAGTCTTTTTCTCAAAGTAAGCCTTCATCTCTTCTTCGTGTCCAGCAAAGTCTTTATCCGTCTCCCAAATTGGTAACATCTCATAAGTACCGTCTGCTTTTTGCTTTGGCGCATAGCCAGTCTTTGCTTTCACGGCTGCTACTAGCTGTTCGCTACCAGACAGGTATTTTAAGCTTGCTGAAATAAATGACGGCTCAAATGACTTTTCAATTTCTTCCCTCTTCTTGAGGTAGCCCTTGAAGTCAAACACACCATCCGTTGTGTAAGCTTCACGAATACTCTTATCAAAGTTATCAAGCGCCGTACGTTCGATACCGTCAAGTGACGTACCTTCCATGAGCTCTCTCATGCCCTTCTTGGCATACATCGTCGAACCATCCGGCTCAATGTGATAACCTTTCACGTACTCGTCGTAGGTCACTTTCATTTCTTGGCGTTCATTCTTGTTGTAAACGCGCGCTGTTTCCAAGTTAATGTATTTACCGAAACGACGCATCCATGGATCTGCATCCTTCACTTCAAACATGAGGAAGCTTGCAAGGGACTGTGATGCATGCGAGCCAAGATCCACACCTTGATTCAAGATGTTGACTAACTGCTCGCGTACCAAGTCCGTATCACCACGTTGGTTAAGAATTCTAAGACCCGGCAAAATCATATCAATATTATTAATTGCATCCGGACTCTTAGTCATTTCCGCCAACCTATGGACGTTGCTAATTGTTGGTGGATTAAGCTCATAGTACTTCTGCATCTTCGTCTCAATCACCTTACGTTGCGTATCATAAGCCGCCGCTGCATTTGCTGCTGCAAAGTGGACATCGTTGACGTTGCCTTCCATAATCTCGAGCGCCTTATTGTAGCGATCAAGTGCAGTTCTCTGCTCTTGTGCATTGGCAAAGTGGCCCTTGTAATCCGGCTTGTAGACACGGTTACCATTAGCATCCGTAGTATAGCCGTTTACTTCATCCATGTGCGCATTAATCGCAGCTTCCATACGCTTGTGATAGCCAACTGCGTTATCATAAGAAATCTTCTCACCACGCGCTGCCTCTTGTTTTAATGCATCTGAAGCTCTCACGTTAGCCATATCAAGTTTATCAAGACGTGCTCTTTGCGCTGTACCTTCCTTAGCTGTGTAGCCAAAGCCCTTATTCATATTATTCTCATGACGGAGAATATCAAACTGGTAACCCATGTTCTCGGCCTGCTCTGCATATGCCGCCTCACCACTTCTGTTAAGCGTGCCATCCTTCTTATAATGTTTATTCGCTGCATACGCAAGACCGCGGTTCTTCACCGTTGACTGATGTGCGCGAATCGCTTCATCACGTGCCACCTTGCGGTTCGACATGAATTGCATCAGTTTAAGCGACGGTGTATAAGCTCTGTTTGAAGCTAGGTACTTTTGTCTTGTTAACTCGCGGTGCGAATCGGCCCAGCCACGGTTGGCTGCAAGTGGCCTTGAGGCAAGACCACGGATCTTGCTGTTGACCGTTGAAAGGAACGTACCAGACATCTTCATGAGCGACCACGAGAAGAACAGTGGGAAAATCTGAATTGCTACACCAAGGAATAAGCCAAACGCATCCTTCGCACTTGTAATAATTGCCCAACCCGCGAGGTTCGAAGCACCAAAGAGGAGTGAGAATAACGGATAAAACACCAACATCTTAATAAATAAGTTCTTCCACTTCGTGAAGTATTCTTCGGTGTTTGGTAACATATAGGCCACAAATGCTAACGGCGAAATCATAATGAGAAGCGACACCACCGCCTGGCGAAGCGCAATCGTAATGAGGCCAGATACCACCGCAACAATCGCACCGAGCACCACTGGAATCAACATCCAAATTGCACCGGTTTCAATCGAAATAATCGTCGCACCAATCGCGAGTGCTGTACCACCAGCCAGCGCTCCATACATTTCTGCCATCGATACGCCAGAAATCGCTCCAGCCTCCATCGTGCCCATCGTCGATGTTTCTATCGATGTGAATAATCCCCTAAGGCTACTACCGACGATATTTGAAACGTCCACCGCCAGCTGACAGATAATAAAGCTTAAGTTCACCAGAATTGCCGTTACGATAATCTTCGGCAGTACCTTCTTAATACCATAGTTATTAATTCCGAAACCTGTAATCTGGGAGTAAACCACCACCATAAAGAAGATGATGAATAGGATATTCGTGAGACCTCGCATGTATTTCCAGATCTCATAAATCGGAGCACCATCTTTCAGCTCCACCGGATTAATGACTAAAATGTCTTCAATTTTATCATAAAGCCAGTCCACCGCTTCGGAAATCTTCCCCGTTGTCGGACAAACTAGCCATCCAAGAGCCCCAAGGCTCTGCTCACAAGATACACCCTTTTTCTTCTCATCAGTCTTTTCTTCTGTAGTCGTCGTAGTTGTAGTCGGCTCAGCATAAACATCTGCCACCGGTGTAAAAGTGGCTAGTGAAAACATCGACATAAGAGCAAAAAGACAACCAAAAACGGCTTTTCTCAAACGATTTTTTGAGTGTCTTTTTGCTATCATACTTACAGGCCTCCCTATTTTTTAGGGGTGCTATAATTATAGCACACATAAGCTTTTTTGTCAAGATAATTAACAGAGAAAAACCGGCCTTTACCCTTCTTTGTTATTTTTAAAAAATTATGCTATTATGAAAACAAGTTAACTAATGGAATTCCCAAATGAAAAAATTTTTTAAAAACCTCTTCGTAATCTGCGTGATGATGTTAGCCGTACTATCCGTCACCGCACCATTAAGAACCGAATCTGCCTATGCAGATAACAGCTGCCGCTACCTTATCGGTATGCGCTCCTGGGACTGCAATGTCGGCGCCTGGGATAGCGAAGATGCCATTGCTGCCAACATTAAGCAAGTTATCATGAACGTCGGCGAAGCTATTTCTACCGTTGCTTCCTACCTCGCCCTCGGTTTCGTCATCTATGGTGGTTACAAATACATGATGTCATCCGGCGATCCCGGCAAAATTATGTCCGGCAAGAAGATTCTCACTCGTGCCATCATCGGCCTTGCTATCTGTATGTTGTCCAAAGTCATCTTTAATGCCATGATTGCCGCTATGGGCAGCGAACAACTTACCATGGAAGATTCCATTAACCTCCTAAAGAACCTCTTCACCTGGTTCACCAGTATCGCTGGTATCGTTGCCGTCATCTTCGTAATCATCGGCGGTGTTGGTTATATGACCTCCGCTGGCGACCCAGCCAAACTCCAAAAGGCCAAAAAGACACTCATCTATGCTTGCGTTGGCCTTGTCATCGTTGCACTTTCCGCTGTTATCATCAACTTTGTGATGGGTATCGTTCAAGAAAACGGTGGCGAAGTCACTTCAGCCGTCGAACAGGTTGTTGCAATTAAAGAATAAGCATTATATAATAAATTTAACTTAATAAGGAAACAAAATGAAAGAACTTATTACAACTCTAGCAGCAGATATTGATCCAGTCCCAGGCGACAACGATCTTATTGGTAGCGTCACCGGTATTTTAAATGCCGTTATCGCAGTTCTTGGTATCGTTGCGGTTATCGTCATCATCATCGGTGGTGTCAGCTACATGACTTCTTCTGGTGATGCCGGCAAAGTCAAGAAAGCCAAGGATACTATTCTCTACGGTGTAATTGGCCTTATCATCGTTGCCCTTTCTTTTGCCATCGTGAACTTCGTCATCAGCAATATCTTGGCAGGCTAATCTAGATTCTATGAAGGCGCCTCTATTACGAGGCGCTTTTTTGATATTGATTATTATTAAAAATAGTTATAAAATAAAATTAAATTAACAAAAGGATTAAAATGAAAGAATTAGTCACAACTTTAGCTGCTGCCAGCATCGAAACCGTCGGCGACGGAGATGGCGATTTAGTTGGAAGCGTTACTGGTATTCTTAACGCAGTTATCGCAGTTCTCGGTATCGTAGCAGTTGTAGTAATCATCATTGGCGGCGTCAGCTACATGACTTCATCTGGTGATGCAGGCAAAGTTAAAAAAGCAAAAGACACCATTCTTTATGGCGTCATCGGTCTCGTTATCGTTGCTCTTTCCTTTGCAATTGTGAACTTCGTCATTGGCAACATCTTAGCCGGCTAGTTAATCAATAATATCTCCCGCACTGCGGGAGATATTTTTTATCAAAAAAGCGTCCCGCGAGGAGACGCCTTTTAAAGTCTAATTATTGAACCGTGATTTTCTTTGGTTCTTCGCTCTTTTCCTTATCGAAAGTAATCGTGAGAACACCGTCTTTTAGCTCAGCCCTTACGCTGTTTTCATCCTCGCGGACTGGTACTGGAAGAGCAATCGTTCTGGAAAATTCGCCCCAATAGCATTCTTGAATATGCCAACGTGTGGTTTGTTCGTCTTCACCACCAGAAAGCACACCAGAAATCGTCAAAATATTATCGGAAATACTAACATCAAGATCTGACTTCGAGATGCCAGCGGTGCGAGCTTTAACTACTAATTTGTCGGCGGTTTCGTAGACATCTA
>CAZORJ010000037.1:0-5985 GCA_964582425.1 uncultured Candidatus Saccharibacteria bacterium | reverse complement strand
CACGACCAAAGAAGAGCTTGTGGCCTTCTTTAAGAAAATCGCCGCTGAGCCATATTACACTGGTATCATCGGCGTAACTGAAGAAGAGTTAGTGTCTTCCGACTTCATCGGTGATCCACGTTCTTGTATTGTTGATTTACCATTAATTGATGTAGTTTGCGGCAACATGATTAAGGTGGTTGCCTGGTATGACAACGAGTGGGGCTACTCAAACCGTTTGGTAGAACTCACTGTTGATTACGGTGGGGAGAATTAATGGAAGTATTCGTCGGAGCGGATTACAGAGGCTTTGAGAAGAAACAACATTTAGTCCAGTTTTTGATGGCAAATGGTTATGAAGTAATTGATCGCGGTGCTTATGAGTACAACGAAGGCGATGATTTCAATGACCCTGCCATCGAAGTCGCTAAAAGCGTGCGCGAAAACTATGGCTCGATGGGGATTCTAATTTGCGATTCAGCGCACGGTGTCACCGCGCAAGCTAACCGTTTCAAAGGGATTCGCGCTGCGCATTGTCACTGCGCCGAGTCAGCGGTGCTCGCCCGTGAGCATGACGATGCAAATGTGCTTTGTCTTTCAGCGCACTTTATGAATGACGATAATGTGATGGAAGAAATCGTGAGAACGTTTCTTCAAACTAATTTTGAAAGTTACGAACGGCGCGTACGCCGCATTAATCGCTTAGACGAAAGGGAAGATTATGATTAGGGAAGTTACGATTATTCCAACAATATTAGTGGATAATAAAAAAGATTTTCGCGACCAAGCTGAGCGTATTAATGTTTTCACGCGTCGCGTGCAAATCGATCTTTCGGACGGTGTGTTCACACCAACCACTACTCTTGATATTACTAATATTTGGTGGCCAAAAAACTGGATTACCGATCTTCACATGATGGTTTCAAAACCGTCTGAATACATGGATACAATCTTTAAGTTGACGCCTTCGATGGTAATTTTCCATGCGGAAGCGAGCGAAAATTTGCTCCCGATTTTTGAAGAATTAAAGGCGCATGATATCAAATGTGGTGTAGCATTACTCCAGTCGACTTATCCAGGTGCGGTGCAGCAATACATCGAAGCGGCTGACCACGTATTGGTCTTTGCAGGAACACTCGGCGTACAGGGTTCACCGGCCGATCTTATGCAAATGGAAAAGATTCAATTAATCCGTAATATCAAGCCAGAAGTTGAAATTGGTTGGGATGGTGGCGCAAATATCACCAACATCCGTGCGCTGGCGCACTGTGACCTTGATGTGATTAACGTGGGCTCAGCGATTTCACAGGCTGACAATCCAGCGGACATGTTCCAGCAATTAGTCGCCGAAATCGATAAGAGCGGGGTGGTACTATAATGGCGAGAATCGTTTCACTTGGTTCAGCTCTTCAAGATATTTATTTAATCGATCACGATGATCTCGCACCAACCACGATTGGTAGTGATGCAATTTTTGGTAACGTCTTAGTTGGCTCTAAGGTCGACATTGACGCTTTAAGCTACGAAGTTGGTGGCGGTGGGATCAATTCAGCCATTTCGTTTTCACGCCACGGGCACGAAGCGATTTTTATCGGTAACATTGCACACGATTCAGCCGGCGAAGCGATTCTTAGAGTCCTAGACCGAGAAGAAATCGATAATTCCTACGTGAATTTCATCGCCAAGAAAAACACTGGCACATCAGTGATTTTGCTGGACTCCAAAGGCGGTGAGAGAACGATTCTAACCTACCGTGGTGCTAGTGAAAAGTTTGATAATTTTGACGAGAAAGACCTTGATTTGATTCAACCAGATTGGATGTATGTCACGACGCTACGTGGTGATATGGATACACTGCTCAGATTCTTTGAAAAAGCCAAGAAACTCGGAACCAAAATCATGTTCAACCCGGGCGTAAAAGAGCTCGCGCAGAAAGAAAAGCTGATTGGCCTTTTAGAAGACGTTGACGTGTTACTAGTTAATAAATCTGAGGCGGCAAAAATCGTACCGGGTGTATTGCTAACTGAACTAACGTATCACTTAAGCCAATATGTACCAACCGTTATTATTACGGATGGTCCGATGGGCGGCATTGCCTGCAAAAAAGATACCGGCGAAATGTATCGCTTTGGGATTTATGAAGATTCAAAGATTAAGGATGCCACCGGCGCTGGTGATGCGTTTGGCTCAGGTTTCCTCGCACACTTCATCTCCGGACATTCGTTTAGACAGTCACTCATCTTTGCGTCCGCAAATTCTACCTCGGTGGTTCGCAAAATTGGGGCCAATCGTGGTATACTTACAGGAACTGAAGAATTACATCCGATGCCAATCCAAAAACTTTAAAAAGGAAAAACTATGTTACCAACCGAAGAAGAAATCATGAAGAAACTTTCCATTGCTGACCTTGAGCGCGCGAATGCGTATGCCAAAGATTTAACGATGGGTCTCCAAATTGTGCGTAGATTCCCGCAGGGTGTCACGATTTTTGGCTCAGCAAGACTGCCACAAGAAAATGAGTTTTGCCAAATGGCCTATAAGCTCGGCGGGGAACTCGCCAAGAACGGTCACGCGGTAGTAACCGGAGGTGGCCCAGGCATCATGGAAGCCGCTTCGCACGGGGCTTACGAAATTGGTGGTCGTACGATTGGCCTCAATATCACCCTGAAGCACGAACAATTCCCGAACCCATATCTCACCGACTGCGTGACTTTTGAGTACTTCTTCGCCCGCAAGGTATCACTCGCGATGGCTTCAAAAGTTTTCGTTTTCTTCCCAGGCGGTTTCGGTACGATGGATGAGATTTCTGAAATCCTTTGTTTGATGCAGGAATCAAAGATGCCGATGATGCCAGTGTTCTTAATCGGCGAATCTTACTGGAAGAACTTTGAACGCGTGATTGAAGAAATGATTAGACTTGGGCTGATTAGTGACAAGGATCCAAATATCTTTAAGATTACAGACGACGTGATGGAAGTGGTAGCAGCCGCCAACAAGATTGGTCATCCAAAGATTTCCGAAAACTTTTACGACGGTTTCCGCGACGCTTCAAAAATTTAAAAGCATCAAAAAAAACATCCTGGTGAGCCAGGATGTTTTTTGTTTTATAGGCCGAGATTTGAATTAGTGTCGGCGATACGGATGAGCTCGTTATATTTCGCGATACGTTCACTACGGGACAGAGAGCCGGTCTTGATTTGGCCAGTGCCGAGACCAACGGCGAGATGCGCGATTGATACATCTTCAGTTTCGCCGGAGCGGTGCGACATTACGGTCTTGTAGCCAGCTTTCTTAGCCATCAGGACTGCGTCAATAGTTTCACTAAGCGTGCCGATTTGATTTGGTTTAATTAAAATAGCGTTTGCGACACCTTCTTTGATGCCACGAGCGAGTAGGTCGGTGTTGGTGACAAATAGGTCGTCGCCCACGAGCTGGATGCGGTCACCCATGCGCTCAGTCATAATCTTCCAGTTAGCCCAGTCGTTTTCGGCAAGGCCGTCTTCAATGGAAATCACTGGATAATTGTTGATAATCCAATCGTACCAATTAATCATGTCTTCAGCGGACTTCCAGTCACCATTGGTTTTGAGTTCATAGTGGTCGTCTTTATAGAACTCACTAGCGGCGATATCCATAGCAATGGCAATATCCTCGCCAAAGTTGTAACCGGCTTTTTCCACGGCGAGCTTGATGCATTCTAGTGGCTCGTTGTTGCCGTCTTTCACTTTTGGCGCGTAACCACCTTCGTCACCCACGGTGGTTGGATAGCCGCGATCCTTTAATACAGTTTTAAGGGCATGGAAGACTTCAGCACCCATACGGACGGCATCGGCGATATTACCGGCACCGCGTGGGATAATCATATATTCTTGGAAATCGGTCGCCCAGGAAGCGTGTTCACCACCATTCATCACGTTCATCATTGGCATTGGAATGCACATTTCATCTTCAGTACCAGCGAGTTCGGCTACATATTTATAAAACGGAATTTTGGCAGCGCGAGCGTTAGCTTTGGCGGTCGCAAGGGAAACAGCGAGAATTGCATTGGCGCCGAGACTGGATTTGTTTTCAGTACCATCAAGTTCTAGCATCATTTGGTCAACGGTGCGAAGATCGGAAGTGTTGCCAACTAGAATATCTTTAATTTTGGAATTGACGTTCCAAACAGCTTTAAGAACGCCCTTACCGCCGTAGCGGGTTTTATCATCATCACGAAGCTCTAAAGCCTCACCAGAGCCAGTTGAAGCTCCGGACGGAACCATCGCACGACCGTAGCCACCGTTTTCAAGAAAAACTTCGGCTTCAACCGTTGGATTACCGCGCGAATCTAAAACTTGCCTTGCTTTAATATTAGAAATAATTGAGTCATCCATGAAAATAATTATATACTATTTTATTAAACTTATGTTAAAATAAGTATAAGTATTAAAAGTAAGGAGTTTTTTATTATGAACGAAAACCCTGAGGGAACACCAAATCCCCTCAACCCAACCCCGAGTGCTCCAACGGATGCAGCTCCGGCTGAGGCTACCCCGACTCCAGCGCCGGAAGAACCGGTTGCTACTCCAGAAGAAAAGGCCCCAGAGGAAAAACCTGCAGAAGAAAAAGCACCGGAACCAGCTGCTGAAGCTGCAGCCGTCGCTACAACTGACGCCGCGGTAAGCTCAGAAAAGCCAGCTGGCAAGAAAACTGGCCTCATCGTTGGTCTCGTCATCTTAGTGCTTGCACTAATTGGTGGTGGCGTTGCAGCTGCGATGCTTCTAGGTGGTGGCGCTGGTGGTAGTGGTGGCGACGTTTCAAAAGCCATCACAAAATTACTTTCTGGCGATGTAGCGAAGAAGGTCACCACTAAAGGCACCATCACAGTAGGTATTAGCAATGACGATTTGCCAATCGACACTATCGGTGCCGAGCTCAACGTTGGATATGATGCCGAGAATCAAGCCAGTTCTGGTACCATTAATACAACTGTAGCGTTGACTGGTGGCCAAAAGATTTCCGTTGGTCTTGAAGAAGCCTTCGTGAACAAAAATCTTTATCTAAAGGTTGCAAATAATAGCGATGCTCCTGCCACGAATTGTGCCAATGGCACAGAAGACAACTGTGCACCAGATCCAAGCGATGAAACCGCCCAGATTAATGCAGTTATTAACATGCTAGCTGACAAGTGGATTCGTTTGCCAGTTGAAGAAATGGTCAAAGACAACAGTCTACTGCCAACAGACGAAACAACTTCATGTTTGCTCGAAAACATTACTAAAGATGAAGATATCGATATTGCTGGTCTTTACAAACAAAATGAGTTCGTAAAGTATACTACTGAAGGTGTAAAAATCGCTAAGCAGAATTCTCCAGTTTATAAGCTCACCTTTGATGCCGAAAAACTCGCTGGTTTTGCTAATGCCTTTGGTAAAAGCGTAGAAAACTCTAGTGCCGTTGCTAAATGCTTCAGCAATGGCGGTGTTACTGCTGACGAAGTTACTGCTGATGATTTGAAGGATACGCTTGACCAAGTTCCTCCAATCTATGTTGAAGTTAATGGTGACAACAATTTCACCAGACTCTATATGACTTATACAGCAGAAGATTCCAGCCTAGAAATTAAAGCAGATCTAAACTTCGACTATACCAAGAGCGTGGACGCAGCTGCTCCAGCTGAGTACACCGATATCAACGATCTTCTCTCTGGTCTCATGGGCGGCGGTACCGTCTATGATGATGACGATTGGGATGATTGGGATGATTGGGACGATTTAGACTAAGCTTTACTTTCTTTAATTATATTATATAATTAAAGAATGAACGAGAGCCTCAGACAAAAACTCAGTAAACTCCCGGACAGCCCGGGAGTTTATTTTCATAAAAACGCCGCGGGCGAGATTATTTATGTTGGTAAAGCAGCGGTGCTCAAAAACCGCGTCCGCCAATACTTCCAGAAGTCCAAGAAGGACGTAAAAACTGAGGCACTCGTCGCGGAAATCAATGATACCGACTGGATTACAGTTG
>CAZORJ010000036.1:0-6037 GCA_964582425.1 uncultured Candidatus Saccharibacteria bacterium | reverse complement strand
GCCAGTACTATTCTAATGCGGCGCGTGATTATATTGCTAAGGAAAAGCTAAAAGAAGCCCGTGAGAAGGCCGAAGAAGAAGAAATCTTGTCCAAAACTTCTGGCAACACCGATAGTGAATTAAGACTTAAGATTCGTAAAAAAGCGACCGAAAACGCCAAGAAAACTAGGAGAGCGCGTCGTGTTATCCCGCTGTTTGCTGGTATTGCCGTGGCGCTCACAATTCTATTTTTGCAATATAATCGTCTGATTTTCGCGCCAATTATGGCGTATATGTCACCAGGGAACGTACCGGCTTCCGAAATTGAAGCGCTTGACCCGTCAATTACGCAAACTGTTTCAGCCGATCCGCGTTTAATTATTCCAAAGCTTAACGTTGATGTGCCGGTGAGATACGGTGTGCCGATTTCTGGCGTAATGAGCGCTATGAATAACGGAGTAGTACACTACAGAATCGCTGGCGCTAGCGCGTATCCGGGTGAAATCGGGAACTTTGTGATTACTGGACACTCGGCCGGCGATGTTTATAGTTCAAACCCATATAAATACATTTTTTCTGGTCTAGAAAGACTTGAACACGGCGATTTGATTTATGTGAATTATAATTCTGTGCGTTATATTTACAGGGTGATTAAAAAAGAAGTTGTAGAGCCAAGCAACGTGGCAGCGCTTGTAGTGCAGACCGACAAACCATTACTCACTTTAGTAACCTGTACACCACTCGGCACTTCAAGATATCGTTTGCTGGTGACTGGTGAACAAATTTCACCAAGCTATGATGGTGCACCTACACCGGATGGTAGTGATATCCCGGAAGTAGACGAAAATCCTGACCTTCCATCAAATGAACCATCCTTCTTTGAAGGACTCTGGAACTGGTTTACTGGACAATAATTATCTTTTAACTAACCATTCGCGGATTAGTTGGTCGTCGCTAAAGTAGTACATCATGCGGTCATTGGTAATTGTGATAGGGAAACGTTCGGAAACGTTCGTTGAAATGTAACGACGATTTAGACCATCAAAATCATAGACAATTAACTCACCGTTTTTGACGGCATAAATCATGTAGTTAGTGATCCAGCCAAAGTGGCTTGAGTCTGGCTCCCATTCGGTAGTAGTGAGAGATTCCATATCAAAGACGGCGAATTTAGTACCGTTTTTCATGAAGACAAAATCACCATCATGGCCGATTTTCGAGCTAGTTGGGAGGAAACTAAGCTTAGCGTTACCAACTTCTTCAAGATCCTCTTTGTTATAAACTGTAATCTCGGTGCCGTTGATGGTTGTAATGTATTTGTTGTCATAAAACTTGCTAATTAAGACTTTAGCTGGAGCTTCCAAGCCTTCGAGGAGCGTTGGCTCATCTTCGCCAAGCCTTAAAAGATAAATGTTTTTGGCAGTAGAATAAACAATCTCGTTTTCAAGGAAGTTATAATCAGTGACGCCACTAGCGAGCAGCGCGGAGATTTGACGCGATTCAACATTAATCTTATGTAAGTTACCATTTCTCATGGCGAGAAGATTGGCGGAGGAGTTGTCGAAGATGGCAACGTCGTCAAAGGCAGCGGCAAATTCTCGAGTGATATTAATACTACGGGCTGAATTCCTGACACTTACTAATACCCATTCAATTGCGTCTTTATTTTTTGTCTTAAATAGCACGTGTTCATTAGAATTGTCCCACTTAGCACTTAAGATTTCGCCATTAAAGAGGCCAGAAGTCGCACCTGGTGCTAAGCTAACCGAAGAAAAGACTTTAGAGATATCAACCGTGATTGGTTTAATCGTGCTACTTTCGAGATTCAGAAGCGTCCAGCTGGTGGTTTTGTTCACTAGTAAAAGCAAGTTGCGGTTTGGCGAGATGGTAGCATAAGTAGTGCCGGTAGCATCATAAACGTCTTCTTTTTCGCGCTCTTGTAAGAAAAGATGTGGGTAATTAAGACGATAGAGTAGACCTTCGCGAATATCCACGGTTTTAGTCCAGGTATCATAACCCTCGCGGGAGAGTTTTACCTCGTGCTCACCACTAGACAAGATTTTACTAGAATTAGTGCGTTGGAAACGAAGCTCTTCACCGTCAATTGTGATATTGGCTCCGGTTGGAATGGAATTGATTTGCACCATGCCTTGGCGTTCCACTTCAAGATTACTGTTAATCCAATAGCCAGATACGACGAGCGCCAAAACTACGACCATAATAATAACGGCAAGTACCATAATTGCCTCAGAAATAATAATGCGAAGACTTTGACGTCTGGCGCGTCTTTCGTAATCCATAGACATATTATAACATATTTATGTTTTTATTTTTAACTCTTGCATTTTGCATTAAGTTTATGTATTATTAGATTAACAAACATAAGCGAGGTAATATGACTAATTCTGAACAAAAGTTAAGTGCGCAATCGGCCTCTAGAAAACCTAGAGTTTCTACTGCTATCGATCGTAAGATGGTTACGCGCCCTGTCAGAAGTCAGTCGATGATTGCTAGAAATGCCGAGACGGTGGTAAATCGTAGTTCTACCCAATCAGGTCAACAGACGAAACAACAGATGCAACAACAATCAAGCCAGCAGCAGACAATGCAAAAACAGATGATGAGCTCTCAGCAGCAAACTCAACAGTCGCAACAACAATCGCAACAACAGATGAAGCAGCAAATGATGCAAGAAAAGTTGATGCAAGTGACAAACCAGAGAATGCAACAGAGAATGTCTAGTCAACAGCAAACTGAAGTAATGAAAGAAACTGCTAAACAAATGAAAGAATCCGCCATCGAAAAGGCACTTGCTTCGGCTTCAAGGACTCAAACTGAAGAGAAAAAATCAACCGGTGTACACTTTGGCTTTAAGCGCGTATTGCTCGCAATGGCCGGAGCCGCACTTGGTGTATTTGCAATTGTTTACTTTGTTAATCTTAATGCGCCAAACATTTCCTTAAAGGTTGCCGCTATGCAAACTGGCATTGAGGCGTCTTATCCAGCCTTTGTGCCACGTGATTACACTTTGTCCGATATTACTTCTGAAGTTGGCAAGATCTCCTTAAACTTTAAGAACGTCACGACTGATTCTTATTTCACGATTATTGAAGAGAAATCCTCTTGGGATTCTAACGCACTCCTTAACAACTATGTCCGTTATGAATATGGTGAAGATTATACGACTCTCCGTGAACAAGGACTTACGCTTTACGTTAGCAATAGTAGCGCCGCATGGGTAAATGGTGGTATCGTTTATAAACTCCTCGCGCCAGCCAATACTTTGACTAAAAAACAGATTAAGTCAATTGCTGTATCGCTCTAAAAGTGATATAATTTAGTCTATGAAAAAGGCTATTACTCGTTTTGCACCAAGCCCAACGGGCTATATTCACATTGGGAACTTACGTTCCGCGATTTATCCATATCTCGTGGCGCGCCAAACCGACGGCACGCTGATTCTTCGTATTGAAGATACTGATAGAGAACGTTATGTCGAGGGTGCAACCGAGTTAATTGAAGAGACCCTAAAATGGATTGGGATTGATTGGGATGAAGGCCCGATTGTGGGTGGCCCAAGTGAACCGTATTTTCAGAGCGAACGCCGCGAAATCTACATGAAATGGGTACAAAAACTCCTTGATGCGGGCCGCGCTTATGCCGATCCAACGCCTTCTGAAAAGATTGATGAGTACCGTAAAAAATGCGAGCAAGAAAAAGTGCCTTTTCTTTACCGTAATTTCCGCCCAGAAAACCCACCAAAATGGGAACCGGGCATGCCGATTCGTTTCAAAACCGAGCCAAAGGAATATTCTTGGACTGATACCGTGATGGGCGACATGCATACCGGACCGGAAGTGCTTGACGATATTATTTTGATTAAGAAAGATGGCTATCCAACTTATAATTTTGCTCACATCGTGGATGATGCCGAGATGGGCGTTACACACGTGATGCGCGGCGTAGAATATCTTTCTAGCACGCCAAATTATTTAGCGCTTTATGAAGCGTTTGGGCTGGAACGCCCAGTACTCGTATCACTCCCACATATTTTGGCACCAACAGGGAATAAGAAGCTCGGTAAGCGCGACGGTGCGAAGTCGGCGACGGAATACCGCGATGATGGCGTTTTACCAGAAGCGATGCTAAATTACTTGGCTTGCCTTGGCTGGAACGACGGCACCGAGCAGGAAATCTATACTAAGGAAGAATTAATTGAAAAGTTTTCGGTGGATCGTATCCAAAATTCTGGTGCACGCTATGATGAAACGAAGTTACTTTGGATGAACGGCCAATGGATTCGTAAAATCTTTGATGAACAGGGCGCGAGAGCTTTGTATGATAGAACAATTGGTTTTTGGCCAGAAACTGCTGAAAAATTCCCAGAAGAATACCGCGTAAAAGTACTTTCAATTATTTACGACCGCCTCAAAGTTTTATCCGATCTTAAAACCATGACAACTTATTTCTTTGAAGATCCAAAAGTCGACACCACGATGCTAATTGAAAATAAATTCTTAAAGAAGATGTCTGAAGCCGAGATCGAGAGCTTACTTAAGACTTCGATTCAGGCTCTAACTGCCAATGAAAAATGGAATGCTGATTCACTTCAAAAAACTCTTAATGAACTACTTGAAAAGACAGGAAAGAAGCCAGCTGAATTATTCTCTCTGATCAGAATCGCTTTGTCATTTGCGCCATTTAGCCCAGCACTAAACCTCACTCTCGAAGTTTTGGGACGCGAAACGTCACTTGCTCGCCTCAATCGCGTAGCCGCCGCTATCTAACTCTTAAAACTATTAGCATAATCTTATTTTTGTGCTAAAATAAAAACAGTAAATGGTTATGGATTAATTATTATGGCGGGCCAACAATTAAATATGAGTACTCAGCCGGTGGTGGCGGGTCCAGCACCGAAAGCTACTAAGAAAAAAGACATCGTTCTTGAGAACGATAAACCATCCAAAGCGTGGGTGGCGCTTCTAACAATTGGAATTCTTGGTATTATTGGCGGTATCGCCTGTAGCGTGGTAGCATTTGTTTTGCCGCCAGAAGAAGTAGCTGAGCTTGTTTTCCCAACCATTCCATCAACCACAGAAGAGGACAAACTCTACAGCGATTTAACTGGTCTAGAAGTTGCATCCAAAGCCGATAAGACTCTTCCAACCTTCTGCATCCAGACACCAAACGGCGTAGACGGCGCTCGCCCGCAGGCCGGTCTTGATAAAGCCGGCGTGATTTTCGAGGCGATTGCCGAAGCGGGGATCACTCGTATGGCTGCGATTTACCAAGGTCCAACTCAGGCCGTAATTGGGCCAATTCGTTCACTCAGGCTTTATTACTTACAATGGGACACACCGTTTGACTGTACGATTGTGCACGCTGGTGGTGCGGATGATGCGCTAGCGGCTGTGAGAAATGGTGGTTATAAAGACATGACCGAGAATTATACTTACATGTACCGTGGCACGACCGGCACGAGGCGCTGGAACAATCTCTTTACCACTGCAACTCTTCTAAACCAATTCGCCGCGGATTATGGCTATAAAACCTCTACTGTGCATGGCTTTACTCGTATGACACCAACTGAGTCCGAGAAGGCCCGCATTGACGCAACCGTGGCTGAAAAACTTTCAATCACAAAACCAGCCACGCTTAATACTTCCGAGGTTAAACCAACTGCACCAAATATTATGATTCGTTTTGGCGCCGTACAAACCTTTAATGTCCGTTACACTTACAATGCCAAGACCAATACTTACGATCGAACTTACGAGAATAATAACACTAATCAAATCTTAACCTGCCCGGATGGCGATCGTGGTAAAGTTGACCCAGAAAAGATTTGCCAACAGTCACAACTCTCACCAGCTGTGGTGGTGGCTATGGTAGTAGAAGAGAAGAGGGCTTGGGATAATTATCACGAAGATATTACCGCGATAGGCTCTGGTGAAGCTTATATCTTCCAAAATGGCGTAATGATTCATGGTGGCTGGAGTAAACCAACTGTAAACGACCAAATTAAGTTCAATGATGCAAACGGCAAAGAGATCGCCCT
>CAZORJ010000035.1:0-6205 GCA_964582425.1 uncultured Candidatus Saccharibacteria bacterium | reverse complement strand
ATGTAGTATTCCATATTACCATCTTGATCCATTTTAACCTGAAAAAGAGCGGTGTCGGTATCGACGTAGTTAAAGAGGAAATTACCAAGATTATAGATGATTGGCTTGCCTTGATAAATCTCTACCCCTTGAAGATTGTGGGCGTGGTGGCCTACCACCATGGCAGCGCCGGCATCGATATAGGCTCTAGCGCTATCCATCTGAACCTGTTCAAGTTCGTGGGAATTTTCGCGCCCGAAGTGAATAACAGGTATGACAAAATCCACCTGATTCTTTAGTTCTGCGATGAGATTAATCATCCCGGTTGGATCATAGCACCAAAAAGTGCCGGGAGCTACATCGGTGGCCGCTGGTGTCATCACGTTTTTTTCGGCCCTCGTGGCAGCCACAAAGGCAAACTTGAAATTCCCGATTGTGACTATATAAGGTTTTTTGGCTTCCTCGAGGTTTCGTCCAGCACCAATATGGGGTATTTTATACCCATCAAAGGCGTCTAACATGTCTAGAAAAGCGTCCTCACCGTAATCATAAACATGGTTATTAGCAAGGTCGGCGAGATCCACCCCCATCTCTTGGTAGATAGTAAGGCGTTCTGGTTTAGCGCGAAAAGTATACATTTTACCCCGCAGAGGCGCGCCTCTGTTAGAAACGGTAAATTCGGAATTTACCACTAGAAAGTCACTATCTTTCATGGTTTCTAGCATAGTACTACCTAGAATTCCAGTAATACCACCGCGTTCGTCATATTTGGGAGCAATATGCCAGTTGTCTGCCAGAGAAATGTCGCCGGTAAAGGTTATTGTATAGGTTCTTTCTTCCGGAATAGGTTCTTCTGGTAAACTAACGGGGTCGTTGTTTCGATTCTCTGGGGTTTCGATTGGACGATTGAAGGAAAAAAGCAAAGTAAAGGTTAGGGTCGCGGTCAAAGCCATACCAAGAGCGATTAGCGAGACGTTTTTGATTTTTCCCATATTACCAGTATAGTATCACACAATCTTTTAGGGGTAAACAGATGTGTTATAATAAGAATAATGAGAGAGGAAAAGCGCATCGAAATTTATAAAGGACTCGAGGGTGAAGTAATTTTCGATATCGATGCCGAAGGTGAGACAATTTGGGCGACTCAAGACCAGATGGCAAAGATTTTCAGCGTTGATCGTACGGTAGTTTCTAGGCATATTCGGAATATTTTTAGGGATGGTGAGCTGGATGAGGCGCGAGTGTGTGCAAAAAATGCACATACTGGACCGGATGGGAAGACCTACCAGGTGAAAATGTACAATCTTGATGCGATTATCTCGGTTGGTTACAGGGTAAATTCGAAAAAGGCGACGAATTTTAGGATTTGGGCAACCAAAGTGCTCAAAAAATACGTCGTTTCGGGCGCCGTAATTAATGAAAACCGGATTGAAGCATTAGCTAGTCGGAATGAGACGAAAAAACTCCAAGACATTGAGGAGATGATGGAAATTGTGCGGCGACTAACCGCTAGGAGTGAGCTCGGAGCTGGGGAAGCAAATGGTGTTATAGAGGTAATTTCGAAGTATGCCGGAAGTTTTGAGGCTTTAAAAGAATACAGTGACGGAAAAATTGATTTGAAGTTTCTAAACAAAAAACAGGCCGAAAGGGAACTAACCGAAAAAATGTGTTTGGCAGCGGTTGAACAACTGCGCGTGAATACGAGTAGCGGGAAAGAGTTTGGCATAGAAAATGGTAGTGAGTTCAGAGACGGAATTCAGCGCGTATTTAGTAAAAGCGAAGGGAAGAGCATCCCAGAGAAAGCGACGGAACTACTTTATTTCGTGGTCCATGAAAGGCCATTTAGGGATGGAAATAAACAGATTGGCGCACTGCTTTTTGTGCTTTATTTGACGTTAAATAACTATCATCTGTCAAAGGACGGGGAGACAAAAATTTCAGATAAGGCGCTCACGGCGATCACACTTTTGATAGAGGAAAGCGAAACGGAAGAAAAGGATTTAATTGTTGATCTCGTATGTAAACTGCTCGAATAGGGTAATGGTTTTATTTTAAAGGAAAGGTGCTAAAATAAGAGGTATGGAAGAGAGCGAAAAACCTAAGAGTAAAAATAAAAAAGGTGGTTTGAAAGCAAAAACCCAGAAGATGAAGGCTGGGATTTTGAAGTCATACTATGGTAATCCGATGAAGGATATGAAACTCATCGCAATTACCGGCTCAACTGGCAAAACGACAGTAGCTCACTTTGTACATGAAATTTTGCGCGCAAGTGGCGAACAGGTGGCTGTGCTAGCTTCCGATCAACCGTTTAAGATGGGGATGCTCCATAAATTCTTAAGTGATGCCTGGAAAGCCGGTGCAAATTACGTGATTGTGACGGTTCCAACCGATACGCTCCGCAATAATGTCTTCCATGGAATTCCAGTTTATATTGCTGCGATGACCAATTTTGTAACTGCATCGCTTAAAGACATGACACCAGAAGAGTACATCGAGGATGAAAAGACGCTCTTTGATATGAAACCAGAAATCGTGGTATTAAACCATGATGATGTTAATTTTGAGACATTTTCCGAATTTAAGGGAACAAAAGAGAGTTGGGACTTTGGCCAAACTAGCTCAGTAGTAAAGATTCTTAGTTCTAAACTCTATCCGAAGGGAACCGAAACAACGCTTTCAATTAAGTCTGAAGTGGCGTCGATCGCATCCTTTATCCCTGGTGAAACGGCTTCTTCCTATATGGCCTGTGCTGCAGCAGTGGCAAAGTCGATGGGAATTGAGAACGATAAGATTGTCGACGGAATTGCCGAATATTTACCTGAGTAACTAACAGAAACAAAATAGTGCTCTTAAGGACGGGTCGCTCACGCCCGTCGTTACGGGGTTCGCGCCCTGCTTCTCGGTAGTGACCTCCGAATGCACTTAAGAGTACTACTTTTGTTTCTTTATTTTCTTAAGATATTTTTGGGCGACTTTGATATCTTCAAAATCGTGAGGGCCGTCGGCACGGAGAATGGTTTTTTCGTGACCTTTACCGAGAATTAGGACAATATCGCCTTTTTTGGCGGAATTAATAGCAAGTTCGATGGCTTTTTCGCGGTCTAACTCTTTAATAAGATCCTTGCCGAGAGTTTTACCGGCTTTTTCAGCACCTTTAATGAAGCCTTCGGCAATGGTTTCTGGATCCTCATCACGTGAATCGTCTTCGGTAATGATTACTTTATCAGCATATTTACCAAGAATCATGCCGCGGATTGGACGGGTAGATGGATCACGACGGCCAGCACCACCATGAACGGCAATGATTTTACCTTTATGACCTTTAACCGACTCAAAAACCTTTTCAAGCGCGTCTGGAGCATGAGCATAGTCAACAATGACGGTGAAAGATTGGCCTTCATCGATAACATTCATGCGTCCTTCAACGGATTCGAGAGATTTAATACCTTTTTCGATTTGATCTTTAGTGAGTCCGAGCTGTTCACCAACGATGGCGGCGGCAATGGAATTATAGACATTAAACTCACCCGGAATGTTCGTCTCTATTTTCATATCACCGTACGAATATTTTACACCAGAAACACCAAGTTTTACGTTTTCGGCCTTTTTATCGCCATAATTTATACCATATGTGGTATATTTCTTCGTAGACATTGTGTAAAATCTGGTGGCGGCATCGTCGGCGTTAAGAATTGAAAACTTGGCTTTTTTGAATAATTTACCCTTGGCGTCGCGGTATTTAACAAAGGTGCGGTGATAATCGAGGTGATCGTGAGTAAGGTTAGTAAAGACGGCAATCTCAACTGGAATACCGAGAGTGCGATACTCTGATAGAGCATGAGAAGTAACTTCAAGCACAAGATACTCGGCACCCTGTTTTTTAATTTCGGCAATGCGCTTATTGAGAGTAAAGGCGTCAACAGTAGTCATGTGACCGAGTTCGGGGGTAAGCTTGTCGACTCCCCAGGCGACTGTGGTCATGAGACCAACTTTATAGCCAGCTTCTTTTAGCATATTCCAGATCATAAAGCAGGTGGTGGTTTTGCCATTGGTACCGGTCACACCGATAACGTGCATTTTATGGGCTGGACGACCGTAACGGGTAGAGGCGACAACAGACTGCACAAAATGATATGGCAAGACTGCAGTGTTGTAAAATGGGAGTTTTTCGAGTAGTTTCTTCATATTTACCTGTAGTGCTTTAGAGAATCAATTGGGTTTTTACTTGCGGCCTTAATGGCTGGATAAATACCAAAGATGATCCCTACAACTACGGCAGTAAGGAAGGTAATAGCGATAATTTCCCAACTGACATATGGCGCGAATGGTGTAATTGAAGAGACAAAGATAGCGAGAATGTAGCCTAATAAGATGCCTAGGATTCCTCCGAGAACAGAGAGAATAAGTGCTTCAAACATAAATTGCATTAAGATGTTTGAGGAGGAAGCACCGACTGCTTTACGAATACCAATCTCGTGGCCACGTTCCGCAACAGATACAAGCATGATATTCATTACGCCGACACCGCCAACGATGAGTGAAATACCAGCGACAAGTGATAGCATACCAGAGATGATATTAAGTAGATTGCTGGCTGGGTGCGTTATTTCATCGCCATAGGTGACACTAAAGTTAGTGTCGCCAGCTTTTTTACTAACTAGTTTATCCTTGATAGCGGTTTTTACGTCTGGAAGATCGCTGGTAGATTCAACCTTGACGTTGATTTGCTGAACTTGGAGGGAGCCAACGAGCTCTTCAAGAACCTTAATATCCATGATGATGGCGCTATTAAAGTCAACATTATCAAAGTTAACGGTCGCTTCGTTGTCTTCCATTACGCCAACTACGATAAATCGCTTGTCATGGAAGAGAAGAGTACGACCAACTGGGTTAGTAGTGTTATAGAGGTGAAGTGAGAGGCTTGGACCAATCACAATGGAATTCTCACGGTTTTTCTCGGTGATAAAGCCGCCGTAGCGGAAAGTTTGTGGCTCAATAGTATTAAAATCGATTGTGGTACCAAGCACAGTAGCGGATGAAATGGTATTTTCTTCGTCCGAGATGGTATTGTGCGTAATGGCAATTGGGGCCACAGCAGTCACTTTTTCGATTTTGGCGATAGTATCAACATCGGAAACTTCTAGATTACTCTTTTGAAAGGAGTTAGATGAAGTAAGTTCCTCGACGATGGTCGTAAGAGAATCTTTGGTAGTAGATGGTCGCACGACGATTAAGTCTTCACCAATGCCGGAGATTTCATCAGAGATGAGTCTCGCTACACTACCGGTAAGAGAGAGAATTAAAACGATGCTAGCCACACCAATCGCAATACCAAGGCAGGTCAAAAACGAACGGGTGCGGTTTTCTTTAACTGAAGTTAAGGCGAGCCTTAAGTGTGTTCTAAATAACCTAGCCATTAGCGTTTCCTCCTACTATTCTTACGAGTCTTTTTAGCTTTTCCGCGAGTGCGTTTAACCTCAATCTTTTGTGGGAGGTTTTGGTCGGAAACGGTCTTGATATCGGTGGCAATTTGGCCATCGAGCATGTTAATGACACGGGTAGCGTAAACGGTAAGAGCTGGGTTGTGCGTCACCATAATAATGGTGTTACCTTCTTCGTGAATAGCTTTTAGTTCTTCCATAACGGCGGTAGAAGCACGCGAATCAAGGTTACCAGTTGGTTCATCGGCAAGGATGATTTCTGGGTCGCTTACAATAGCACGGGCAATCGCTACACGTTGTTGTTGGCCCCCAGAAAGCTGGGACGGAAGGTAATATTCACGCTCTTGTAGGTGAAAACGACGTAAAGCATCGGAAGCATTTTTTAATCTAACAGTACGAGGACGATTGACGTAAACAAGAGGGAGGGCAACGTTTTCGAGAACAGAGAGATCCTGAATAAGGTTGAAATTCTGGAAAATAAAACCAATTTTTTTAGCGCGAAGACGAGCTTTTCTGCGAGAGGAAATCCCGGCGACATCTTCACCATTTAAAATGTATTCACCACTGGTTGCGCGGTCCAAAAGACCGATAATATTAAGCAAGGTTGTCTTGCCACATCCGGATGGCCCCATGATCATAATGAACTCGCCGCGTTTAATCGTGAGATCAAAATCCCTTAATGCGAAGGATTCGGTATCGCCGTAACCGTACCGTTTGGTGAGCCCTTTAATTTGAATGATTTCTTCGTTCATGTTTACCCTTAATAAAAAATGCTCCATGGCGGA